>CALGSR010000197.1 GCA_937902115.1 uncultured Bacillus sp.
CAAAATTCTGTAGGTCTGTGTTTCTTTTAAAAAGGGAATTATGAAATTGATTCATTTTAGGTAAATAATGGAATTATGTGAATAAACTATTTAAAATAGTAAGGATAGGGGATCTTCCTGCCAATTCATGCGGGATAAAAGGGAGCATAAATTTGCTGCGGCGAATGCCTGTTCATCATGTGGTGTGCTGAAATATGGCAGGAAGGGCAGAATATGAGGCCCTTCAAAATGAAATGAGGAGTTGAAAATGGATGAAATCAGCGCCGGTATCGCAGCGCGAGAGAATCGTAACGATTGATGTCATTAGAGGCTTTGCTTTGTTTGGCATCTTTTTAGTTAATATGCCGCTTTTCCATTCCCCGGCATATCTAGACATGTATCCGGATTACAGCGGAGTGGATTATTGGCTGGACATCTTGCTGCAAATGTTTGTCCAAACAAAGTTTTATACGATCTTTTCTTTTCTCTTTGGGTTAGGTTTTTACATTTTTATGAGCAGGGCGGAAGAAAAGGGCTTGAAGGTGAAGCGCCTATTTTCGCGCAGACTTTTTATCCTGCTGCTATTTGGCACAGTCCATCTAGTGTTCTTCTGGTACGGAGATATTCTTCACACCTATGCGCTCGCTGGATTTTTACTGCTATTATTTTACAAAAGAAAGCCGAAAACAATCTTGATTTGGGCCTTTAGTTTATTAGGAGTTTTTTACCTTCTTATGAGCTCCTCATACGCCATCCCAGCTCCAATGTTTGAAGAAGTGATGCAGCAAATGGAGCAGAAAAATGAAGAAAAAATGGATGAATACGTCGCGATGTACGAAAGTGCTCCATACTTGGAATGGGTTGGATATCGGATTGGGGCAGAATTGCTGCCAAGAGTTGGTCAGGAGTTTATCGTCATTATAGAAATTCTAGCCATGTTCCTATTTGGGCTCTACGCGGGAAAAGTAGGAATTTTCCAATCGTACACCGCCCATAAGAAAAAAATCAAAGGGGTTTGGCTGACCGCCTTCATCTTAAGTATCCCACTGGCAGGGATGGTGGCTGCGTTAAAAATGAATGCAGTTGATCATGGTGTCTACCAACAAATGTCCGTCCAATTTTTCACCGGACTCAGCGGTGTGACGCTTTGCTTTTTCTATATCACAACTATTACTCTCTTGATGCAAAAAGATACATGGCAGAAGCTGCTCCGTCCGCTAGGGTATATGGGGCAGATGGCGCTGACAAATTATTTGATGCAGACCCTGATTTCCGTCTTTATTTTCTTGGGACTGAATTTCTATGGAAAAGTCAGCTTGACAGAAGGTACCCTAATTGTCATTGTCATCTTAATCCTGCAAATCATCATCAGCCAAGTATGGATGAAGCATTTTCGCTTTGGGCCGATGGAATGGCTGTGGAGAACCTGGACATACGGATACCGTCAACCAATGAAAAGAACCGAAAAAATAAGCAGTACGACCAATCATTCGGTTTAATGGGACAACGGACCGGGTTCCCTGTCCCAGACCATGGGGTGAATTTTCAATCAATTGATCGTTAGTATAAAAAGGAGAGTGCATCACTTTACTAGTGATGCACTCTCCTTTTTTGAAGTGGGACCGGGTTCCCTGTCCCTATAAATTCCTGGTGATCCTTTCTAATAGTTGATTGAGGACGACGATTTCCTCATCTGTAAATCCTTTGTAAGATTCTTCATCTACTTTTTCTGTTTGTGCAATGACGATTGGCAAAATATCTCTGCCCTTTTTTGTAATAAAGATCCTTTTTTTTCTATGGTCACTCGGATCGGGTTTCCGTATCACGTATTCTTCTCGAATCAGATTATTTAAAATACGTGAAGCGGAAGGTTCGTCTATCCCCACGATTTCGGCAATTTCTCTTTGCCATTTCCCGTCTTGATCGTTTAATAGGACGAGAATGCGTCTTTGTTCCGCTGTTAATGGAATATCTAAATCCTTTAACAACGTATTCACACGATTTCTTGCTAAACGTGATGCCATTGCTAATTTATATCCCAGGGAGTCTTTTAGCGAAAAGTCCTTGGTTTCCTTCAATTTTTTCACCCTTCAGTTTTGAACTTAACCTTATTCTAAATGCATTTTATTATATTGTCCAACCAAACTATGAATATATTTGTTATTGCAAGTATATTAACTATCATCGGTAAACTATGTTTTATTTTTGAAAAATAAATACTTGTTAACAACAACTATATTAATTTATTCACAAAATATACATGGTATTTGCATGAGAATTATTTTATTATAAGAGTGTAATCAATTACATGTTTCTTATAGCAATAATCATCTTATCTTTTGAAGGGAGATACTAGTTATGATTATGAAATGGTGGAGAGAACACAATATTGCTTCAGGTATTCAAGTGATATTTCGCTTGCTTCTCGGTTGGACATTTCTGATGGGAGGATATCATAAGCTGTCAGCAGGTGGATTTGATGCAAGTGGCTATTTGAAAAATGCGGTGGCAAATCCTGTAACTGGTCCTGATGGAAATGCTGTATATGGTTGGTATAGCGCCTTTCTGGAAAACATTGCTTTGCCAAATGTCGGTCTCTTTAATTTCATCGTTCCTGTTGGCGAATTATTAATCGGTATCGGACTTATTTTAGGGTGTTTAACAACTGCTGCTGCATGCTTTGCACTTATTATGAATTTCTCTTTCATGTTTGCCGGTACAGTGTCTAGTAATCCAATTGATATCTTCTACGGTTTTATGATTATCATGGCTGGTGCCAATGCGGGTAAATTCGGTCTTGATCGCTGGGTATTGCCATATTTGACTAAATTGGTTAAAAAGGATAAAGGTGGAGAAGGAGAAATTCTAAAATCGGCCTAATGTTGGACGGGCTAATCGCTATTTTGCGAATCCATAACTTTTAAAGCTGAAATATGCTTAGAATGTTAGGAACATGGCCTGCTTATCAGCTTTTAATAACAATTTTTCTAGAAATTTATTCTTTAACTATATAAATAGAAGAAACCAGGGGATGAGTGAAACCACCTTCTGGTTTCTTTTTTTGTTAAAAACATGATCCTGATCAAGGGGAGGAGTCTAATTAGCTGATACTATAAATCTATCAACAGCAAGGGGGAATCCAAACTGCAAATAAAGCCAAAATCACTAGCCGATTCGCTTTCATTTTTTCCGCACGAACTGGCAGTAAGCCCGTTGATGGAAGTTTCACTTTATCCTATTTTCTGTTAAAATGAGGACTAAGATTCGTACGGAATACGGGGTGAAAAGATGAAATTTGTGAAATGGATTGTCGTTCCCAGCATTGTTTTAGTCGTGCTTGGTTTTGCTATCTATCAATTTGGCGTAAGCTTTGCCATTAATAAGGTTTCTGAGGAATTGGAATCCTCCGGTAAAATGGATGAAGTGAGAGAGATGGTCAAAAATGACCCTGAACTGGAGCAATTTATAAAGGAAGTAGAAACTGCTCCTGAATTTCAACAAATGATTGCTAATCAAAGCAATCTACCGGCATCAGGCGAGCAGGCGAGTAGCAGTGCAGACACGGAAACAGAACAAAAACAGGCCCAGTCAAGTGGGCAGCCTGCTGCAGGTAAAAACACAGCGAAGGCATCCGAGGTGGATAAACTGCCATTTGAAACAAAAGAAGAAGCAATTGAAGAGGTTGTCGACCGCATCGGCATGCCAAAACTATACGACATGTATGATCGAGTACAAACCGGTGCTGCTTCAAGAGAAGAGATAATTGCGGAAGTATCAAATGAATTTTCTGAAAAAGAAATCACGGCGTTGAAAATCATTGCGTACCAGGAATTGTACGGGAAGTAAATAGACGCTTGTTCGACCGTCCCCTGGGACAAGGGGACGGTTCCGCTGTCCCGGAAGAAAGGGGGCCCCAGGTGAGAATTGAAATTAAAGATCAGGGATATAATCAGGAAATTGAAGTGTATGACCGAAAAATGACTACTTCTTCGACTGCTTTAGGAATCTTTCGGCATCAGCTTGCCCGTAATATTGGGATTGATCGAATCAAAGGATTTCTTATCCGCTTTGGCTGGGAAATGGGTGAGAATGCGGCGAAGCGGGCCTTGGAAAGCAATATTTCCTTAGAAACGCTTATTGAGCGGGGGCCGATAGACCATGTGACAACCGGGCATATTCGTGGCTACACCCATGAATGTACCGTTGAATTTGATGAGGATCACAATATTGTATCCTTGCTGGGAAAAGGGACATGGATTGATTCTTATGAGGCGATTGAGCATATTAAAAGGCTAGGCATCTCAGACACCCAAGTCTGCCATACATTGATTGGCTACTCAAGCGGCTTTATGTCAACGATTTGCGGGCAGCCCGTATTGGCGAAAGAACTAACCTGCGTCGGAAAGGGCGATCCGGAGTGCATCTGGATTACACGGACGCAAAAAGAATGGGAAAGCGGCATGTATGAAGAGCTCCCTTTTTATAATGAAAAGCCGATTATGGAAGAATTGGAATATACATATGAACAGTTATTGGAACGGCAAAAATTTGTTACTAGGCTATCTGATTTTCAAAAAAAATTAACTGAAGAGATATCTAATGGCAGTAATTTACAAACAATTGCGAATATGGTCTATGACAGCGCGAAAATCCCCATTTTGATTGAGGATAACGAGCATCGCACGATTGTACATGCCGGTTTATCAGAGGAAACCTACCAAATGCTGAAAAAGGATATGGCGTCACATATGGAAAAAGAACTGCAGCAGTTACCATCGAAAAGAAGAACGATCGTAACAGAGCTGCAAAAGCGCCTGATCTCGCCAATTCTCGTGCAAAAGCAGGTTTTGGGATATTGTTCCTTTATTTATTATGAGGATATAAAAAGCGACGAGCTTGAAGAAGATTATCTGGCTTTGGACCGTTTTGCCAACGCAGCCTCGCTTATTTTACTAAATGAGAAGACGAAGTTTGAATCCTTTGAGCGGATGAAGGGGAATTTTCTTGAACAAATATTAGCTTCCCAATTCCCGGCGCCGGAAATCATCAATCGTGGGAAATATACAGGTCTGGACCTGTCACAGCCTTATTATGTCACGGTCATGGAGTATCAGAAGGCGAATATTTCCATGGAGGAGGATTTTCTTTTACAGGAACAAATCCTTGAAACAACTTTTCGTTACTTTAATGAAAAGAAATCGCCGATTTTGGTCGGGCAGCGTGAAGGGTATATCGTATTGCTGCTGACGAAGGATACCTTAAAGAAAGCAGCGGTACAAGTCCTAATTCATGATTTTCATGACTTTTTGCTAAAAAAATACCCCGCAGGTGAATTTAAGTTTGGCATCAGTAATGAAGGGAATGACATCAGCGATGCGATCACCCATTATGAGGAAGCGACGATTGCCTTACGTTTGACGATGAAGAGGAAGATCATGGAATTCACTTCATTAGGGATCGTCGGTGTGCTGATTAATGCAAAAAATATGAACGGGATTAAAATGATTGCCAAAAATGAGCTAAGCCCTTTGTATCCAACCGAGGATCCAAGGACGATTGAACTCTTGAAAACAATGTATATTTATTTGCTAAATGGAGGAAAGCTCGAACAGACGATGAGTGACCTCTCCCTCTCCATGAGCGGATTGCGGCACAGAATCAAAAGAATTGAAACCTTACTCAACAAAGACCTGCGCGACCCAAATGAAACCCACCAGCTCCTCCTAATCATCAAATCCCTCATCGCCCTAGGAGAACTAGATATTGAATAAAGTAAACCATCCAGTGGGACAAGGTACCGGGTTCATTGTCCCAGATTGAATAATAACGGGACAAGGGACCGGGTTCATTGTTCCGAATCGAATAATGGGACAAGGCTCATTGTCCGACATTCAAGCTTGCCAATCGGCGAGCTTTTTTTTATGAACTGACAGGGACAGGGGACCGGGTTCACTGTCCCACCGAAGAAGTGGGACGGGTCTGTCTTTTTCA
The DNA here is from genome assembly GCA_937902115.1 of uncultured Bacillus sp. Lineage (GTDB taxonomy): Bacteria > Bacillota > Bacilli > Bacillales > Cytobacillaceae > Bacillus_BD. The sequence goes on from CALGSR010000197.1 coordinate 5,971, forward strand.
AAATGAACAAAAATTAGCGATCAGAGAGGAAAAGATGAACAATTCTTGTTCTAGTCAAAATATTCAGAATTTAATACACTGTATCTATCAGGTTAAGGCAACATAAACACGTTAGAAAAGTAGTTATTGAAAGCGTAAACATGATCTAGAAATAGGTTACTTTTTTTAAAAAAAACATAAACAATCAATCCAAATTAGGGGGAATGTTCAAATGGCACAGGTTTATCAGGAGAAAGTTGCGACAGTGGAAGAGTTACTGCAAGGAGCAAAAAGAATTGGTGAATTAGCGGAAAAAGAAGCACAGGAAGCGGAGAAAAATTCCACAATTTCTAAAGATGTTATCAACCTTATCAAAGATACGCAAATTGCCAGAATCATGCTTCCGCAAGAATATGGCGGACCGCAAGCGGATTTGCGCACATTTGCAAAAATCGTACGTACGGTGTCCTACCATAATGTTTCAGCTGGCTGGCTGACGTATCTTTATCCATTGCACAACATCCTGCCTGCTTATCTGCCAAAGAAGGGCCGGGACGAAATTATTAATCAAGGCGGCCTTATCTGCGATGTATTCGCAGCGGTAGGAAAGGCTGAAAAAGCTGGCGATGGTTATCGGATCAGCGGGACATGGAATTTTGCCAGCGGTTGTTTATACAGCGATTGGATCGGCCTTGGGGTGGAGGTTCAATTCCCTGACAGTGATGAACCTGAGGTTTGCTTGCCGATGTTAAAGGCCTCTGAAGTGGAAATTGTGGAAAATTGGGACACCTTTGGACTTAGAGGCAGCGGAAGCAACCAGGTTATTGCTAATAATGTATTTGTTCCAATGGAACGGATTTTACGCTTAAAGGCAGCGGATACAACGGGAAGACCGCCTGAAGCGGATTATGATAAAAATTATCCTTTATACCATGTTCCTTTCTATCCGGCGTTCTACCTTGGATTTCCAAATATGGCACTTGGCGGGGCAGAACGATTGATTGAAGAATTTAAAAAGGCTACAGAAAAGCGTGTCCGCCTCATGGACAAAGGCGTCACAGAAAGCCAATCGCCAAGAAGCCAAAGGGTGATGGCGGAAATTACCACTCAATTCCATGCAGCAGAAGCCTTAATGGATAAATATATTACTCTATTAGAAAATTACGAGAAAGACGGCAAGACAACAAGCCGCGCCGAATTCTTTGCGATTCGGACGCAAATTACAAAGACCTGCACAGATATCGCGGTCAGAGTACTGTTAACACTTGGAGGCGGAGCACTTTATAAAGGTGGAATCATCGAATTGCTTATTCGCGATATCCTATCCGTCGCCACACATAAAACATCCCTATATGAAGATTCCGTCGCAGCCTATGGACAAGAATTATTTGGCTTTGACTCAGGCGTAAGAGGATAAGGGACGAGGGGACGGTTCTCCTGTCCCAGAAAGGAGACTGTATGGAGACGATTTTTTTAACTCGAGGAAATTTGGCGTTTTGGCAGGAAAGAGCAGAACAAACTGTAATGGCTCTTGGTTTTTTTGATGGCCTCCATAAGGGACATTGCGAAGTGATTAAAACCGCCGCACGTAAGGCGAAGGAAAGAAATGTATCCTTGTCGGTCATGAGCTTCTTTCCGCATCCGAAAACCGTGATATCTAATGGGAAAAAGCAAGTCTGTTATTTAATGCCGCTGGCTGAAAAGGAAGCGGGGCTGCGAAAACTTGGTGTGGATACATTCTACATGGTTGAATTTGATACGGAATTTGCTGCCCTTACACCGGAACAGTTTGCCGCCAAATATTTGCTCGGGCTGGGCGTTGTCCATGCAGTCGCCGGTTTTGATTTTTCCTATGGTCATAAAGGTTTGGGAAATATGGAGCGCTTAAAACACGATGCGAACGGATTGATTGATGTCACGAATTAGTTCCACCTGTATTCGGGAAAGATTGTTAAATGGAAAGGTAGAAGAGCTCCCTGATTTCCTTGGCGCTCCCTACGAGGTGCAGTGCGATTGGGACGGAGCAACACTGGCGCCGCATCCATATTATACGCTCCCGGCGCCCGGTGTCTATGCGGTTACGGTAAAAAAAGGCATGCGCTTGCTCGCGCTAGAAATGACCGTAACAGAAGCCCATTCGTTAAAAAGCAAGACTCCGCTGCCCTTCTCTTTAAAAGGAAAACTATCAATTATCTGGCATCGCCGAAAACACTGGGGCAGTCCCGGGAAACAGGGGGACGGTTCCAGTGTTTCACTCAAATTTACCAATTTAGGAAGGGAAGGGGAAGTTCCAATCCTTTCCTCGAATCTATCCGTTTAAAAAACCGGGGCCAACTAGGTTATGAAATATATTGGCGCTGCCAACCACATGTCTAAATCTCAATAAAAATCTTGAATAGAACGATAAAAAACCAGATGGAAGAACTGAGGGAAACGGAAGAACCGTCCCCTTGTTTCAAAAGGAGTTGGAATAAATGGCTGAATTGATTGCGGGTATTGCGCTGTCGCATAGTCCGATGATTATGACGAGTGAAGCGGCTGCCGGTGAAAAAGGGCAGCGCTTTCTGCAAATAGCAGCGGAAATGAAGCAATGGCTGCAGGACAGCGGGGCAGAAATACTGGTATTGGTATCGGATGATCATTTTAATAGTTATTTTTACGACCATATGCCGTCATTTACGATTGGCATTGGCGAATGCGAAGGCTGGGGGGACTGGCAAATTCCGCCGTATAAAATCCCGGTTGAGCAGGATCTAGCGAAACACATTTTAAATACAGGTTTGGAGCAAAACATTGATTTTGCCTTCACACTGAAAATGAAGGTCGATCATGGACATACACAGCCGATTTACTTTTTAAATGAGGGATTGAATATTCCCGTCGTACCGATTGCGGTGAATACAGCTGCACCGCCGCTGCCAACAATGGATCGATGCTTCCAATTAGGTGAAACCGTGCGTCAGGCGATTGAGTCATGGGACAGTGATAAAAAGGTCGCGATTGTCGCTTCAGGCGGGTTGTCCCATTGGGTGCCAATTCCGAAAATTGATAGCAATAAAGAAGAGGATCAAGGCTTAATTCATATTTTAAAAAATGGCCGCCAGGAAATCGAACAGCTCGATGAATATTTACAAACCCGCGAAACACGAGTGACACGAATCAAATCAGGTCCGGTGAATGAAGAATGGGATCGGGAGTTTTTGCGCTTGATCGGGGAAAAGGATTATTTGACCTTAAGACAGTGGAGCTCTGAATCTATTGAGGAAAATGGCGGAAATGGCGGGCAGGAAATTCGCAACTGGCTTGTCCTATTAGGCGCGTTAAAAAATTTTGCAGCGGATACAGCTTTTTATGAACCGATTCCGGAATGGGTAACAGGAATGGCGATTGTCCAGTTCAAGCCGGCAGTGAGTGAGGCTCAGCAGCAAAAATCCTCACAAGCGGAAGTTGGGATTTAATTATTTTTCACGAGAAAGGCGTTGTGCATTTTAAAAAAGGGAGAGATTGGATATGACGATTTGGACGGATTTAGCAGATGCGGAATTTAAACTCTATTATATAAATGCAGGCGGCATCAAAACACGAGTGCTGGAAGCTGGAAGTGGCGAACCGCTAATTTTGCTGCATGGCACAGGTGGACATATTGAGGCGTATGCAAGAAATATCAAAGGTTTAAGTGAGTGCTTCCGTGTGATTTGCATCGATATGCTCGGCCATGGATATACGGAAAAGCCAAATCGCCCTTATGGCATTGATGCTTATAGTGATCATCTCTTAGATGTGATGCAGGCGCTGGAATTAGAACAGGCGTATATTTCCGGTGAGTCACTAGGCGGCTGGGTCGCGGCTTGGTTTGCGGCTTATCATCCGGAGTATGTAAAAGCTTTAGTGCTGAACACACCAGGAAATGTGAAAAACAAACCTGAAGTGATGGCGAAGTTAAAAGAATCAACGATCAAAGCGGTTGTGGAAGCGAACTATGAAAATGTGAAAACAAGATTAGAATGGTTAATGTATGATAAAAGTAAGGTTACAGAAGAGTTAATCGAAGCTCGTTATAATATTTATACAAGACCGGAATATCGAGAAGCGGTCTATAATATCGTCTGTCTTCAGGACATCGAAGTAAGGAAACAATATTCTTGGGATCCGTCTTGGTGCGGCAAAATCAATGTTCCGACCTTACTGGCATGGACGGATCATGACCCTACTTCAACGGTTGAAGAAGGTAAGCCGCTGCAAGATATGATTCCAAACAGCGAATTCACTGTCATTGAAGGTGCCGGACACTGGCCGCAATGGGAAAAACCAGAGGAGTTTAACCGCGTTTTAACGGAATTTTTATTAGAAAAAACGGTCGTAGGTTCAAATTAATCGCGTAATCAGAATGTAATCATTCGATTCAATGGATTTGTCCCAACCTGAGTGTCAAACGATACAGGCCCTGCACGGTGCTGAGTAGGGGCTAACCAATTAAATGATCATCTGCCACTTCCTGTTTTACCGATTTTAGTTACATTTCAGTTTCAGCGTTTCTTAACTAAAATCCTTGGAAGTGGCAGTGCTTTGTCCATAGAGCCTAGCCTAATTATGGATGGGCATTCATGCAGTAGGACTGCAGTTATTTTTTAAATAAAATATTCCAAAAATTCAAATATGTCTGGAGGTTCTCCATGGAAAATACAAAAGTAAAAGGGATGAAAATCAGCAAATCAGCATGGTTTGTGATTGCGCTGCTATTTTTATTAACGGTGATAAGTAATGCAGATAAAGCGATCATTGGCTTTGCTTCCGTACCCATAATGAAGGAATTAGGCTTGACCCCTGAGCAATGGGGCGTGGTGGGCAGTGTTTTCTTTCTATTATATTCGCTTTTCGCAGTATTGGGTGGAACACTTGCGGATAAATTCGGAACGAAAGTTGTTATTGCGGGTATGGTGATTGTCTGGTCTCTTGTCCAGTTTTCTACCATATTTGTATCAGGCTTTGTTTATCTGTTAATTACGAGAATTATTTTGGGTGCTGGGGAAGGACCTTCCTATTCTTTGGCCGTGACAGCGGCTTCAAAATATCTCCCTAAGGAAAAGTTAGGGCTGGGAATATCGATTGTATCGGTCGGTGGACCGCTTGGTGTTGCGATTTCTGCACCTGTTTTAATGAATTTAATTATGAATTATGGCTGGCGTTCGGCTTTTATTGCAACAGGAATTGTCGGGATCATCTGGATTGGCGCTTGGCTTTTGCTGGTAAAAGAGAAGAAGGAAGCGAAATCTGAAGCTGTGGCAGCGAAAGATAAGTCTAGCTTAGTGGCGAGTGAACCTGAAGGGAATTTCACATCTGTGCTGCTTTCGAAAAACTTCCTTTTTATTGCGTTATGTGGTTTTGCCACCTATTGGTCCTTTACGATTGGTTTGAGTTGGCTGCCGAATTACTTGGAAAATGCGCGCCAATTAAGCGCGGAACACTTGCAAATCGTTGTCGCTCTGCCATGGATTCTCATCACGCTTTCACAGATTACGTTTTCTTCAATTTCTGACCGTCTATTTCTTAAAACGAAAAATGTCGTCAAAGGTCGTGTGTTTGTCCTTGGTCCAGTGATGACGGCAGGGGCAGTCTGTTACTTTCTTGGCACGCTGGCAAGCTCGAACTTCCTGTCGATTGCTTTACTTTCTCTAGGTTTAACCTTTGGCTGTATTACATTAGTGCTTGGCCCGGCGATATTAGCGGAGCTTGTAGCGAAAAAACATCATGGGAAGATTCAAGGCTGGTTTATGGCGTTTACCTCATTGGGAGGGATTGCCGGCCCATATGTGACAGGGATTCTCATTCAACACGCATCAAGTCCAATCGCCGGATTCCATTCCGCTTTTCAAACTTGTGCCCTCGTTCTGCTCGTAGCGGGTGGACTCGTATGGGCAGTTGTACGTCCTAAAAAGGCGGAAATCCCGGAAATTGCAGAAGCATCATCACTTTAATGCTTTGAAAAAATCCCAGCTGGTGGGTGTGAAATAGAATAGGAGGGGATTTTGAGGGGGGTGTCCTTCATCTTGATGGTGAAGGACAAAATCAGGTATCTTTAGTGAAAAAAGTCCTTCATCAGGGGTATGAAGGACAAAATTAACTGAAACCACATAAAAATGTCCTTCGTTGGGCTTGTGAAGGACAAAATCAGCAGAAATCAAGTAAAAATGTCCTTCATCCGAGCTATGAAGGACAAAATTGGGGCACACCCAAGAAAAATGTCCTTCAACGCCCAAATGGGACAGGAGAACCGTCCCCTTGTCCCATTTGGTCCCTCTTGTCCCTTCTTAATAACGAACACCTTCTGTTTAAGCAGGGGTTTTTGCCTTTTTCTTCAAGCTTTGTTCTAGATAGGTCAGCGGATAGGTGAATACTGGCAGGGCGAACAGAGACCAAGGGATCAGATAGCCGAGCAAATAATAACTGAATCCGTTAATAAACATATATTTAAACAACAGTACGATTCCAACCAGCACAGATGAGATGAGTCCTCCCCAAAACGCTGGAATGAGGCCAATAATATACCAGATAATCACTAATGCAATATGCGGCATCACAGAGGCGCCGGCTTTCAAAATCTCCCAGCCAATTTCCACGAATTTGACAGGAACACTCCCCATAATAATTAAAGAGCTTTTAGCCCCGTCTACCACAGTTACATTCTCTTGAGTCGATATGCGTATGCCTTTATCCAATGTGTATTCGAAAACAGTGAACGTTTCATGGGTTCGCTCACTTTCGATGGTTACTTCAGAGAAAAAGTAAAATCCAATCGAAGCAACAAATATAAATATCCAAGTCAACCAAGTCGAGAGAGCAATTAATTCATTTATCTTATGTAAGATATTTGTTGTTTTACTTAACACAGCAAACCATCCTTAGTTTTTACCTTAATCATACTATTCGGATATTTACTTGGCAATTGTTTCCTTGATGAAAATTGAAATGAAAGACAAAAGGATGACCTTTTTAGGCGAAAATCGGGAGTTTCCCATGGAAAAAGACGTATGGAGTGCAGTGAAAGCAGCCTGCGATCAGGAATCGTTTCAATCCTTATACAAAATAGGGGAAGGAATAAAACATCGACCTGTCTCCTTTATTTGAAATACTTTGTCTTGCGGCTGAGGCAACGAATTAATTTGCAGCCGTTAATTCAGAGATATTCGTAAGCTTTTCCTGCAACTTCTGCACTTGACTCTCCAAATTTGTATTTGCAGTGGTTAAGTCACTCACCTGCTGATCTAAATTATTTTTATTTGCTGCGATTTCACCTTTTTCATTTTCCAATGCTGTGAGTTGGCCTTCAAAGGCTGTAATCTCTGATTGCAAATGAGAAATTTCTTTTTTTAGCTTGGATTGCTCAGTCTTTAACTTTTTATTCTCTGCAGTTAAGGCGGTATTGGCTGCTTGAACCTTATCCCGTTGTTCTTTTATTCCTGTGTCCAAATAGGGTCCACTGATCGCCAAACACAATAAGCCAAAGATGAGTGTAAAATAAAAGGTCATGTTGAATAGAGGCTTTTTCGAATTTCTTGATTTTTTATTCATGTAACGAAAAAATAAATACGTAATGGCAAAGGAAATAGAAAAGTAACCAATAATGGCGAGAATGAACATGAATAATACCTCCGAATAACGATTAGCAATAAATAACAAAATTGTTCATTTTAACGAACAACAAAAAGAAGTGAGACCAAAAACTCGCATCATCTCTGCATAACTAATTATACCTACATCCGTTCAAATATACAAAGAATTGGATATATTTTGATTTGTAGAGTGAAATTGTAAGCCGAATTTCGCATCTTAAAGGTTTTAGGAAGGTGGCTGCTTTAATAAAGGTAGAATCCTTAGTATAAAAGGAATATAATTAATACATCTTTAGTTATCTGTAGTATTAAAAAAGTGGGTAAACCCCGCTAAACAAAGGAGGCTTTTCGAATGAGTGAAAAGAAGCCATTAATTGATCTTTTGAATTCATTAATCGAGGCAGAACGTGCTGGAGTAGAGACAGCAAATTATTTGCTGAAAAATTATCCGGTAGAAGAATTGCTCGAGAAGTACCAACAGCTAAAAAAAGACGAAGCTTGGAGTTGTGCCGGCTTGCATCAGGCCATTTTGCGCGAAGGCGGCAAGCCGAGTATGGAAACAGGTGCATTTGTGGGTAAGGTGCAGGCGCAGGATACATTAAAGGAAAAACTAGTCCTTCTCAACAAAGGCCAGGCATGGGTTGCGCGTAAAATTGACGAGGCCCTTGCGTACGGCTTGCACCCTGAAACAGAGGCATTTCTAAAAGAAATGAAAGACAAACACCACATAAATATCGGTGAAATGGAGAAATATTTACTGCAACAATAATAATATAAGAAGGAAACCGGCCTAATCGGGAAAAATAGGCCGGTTTTCTTTTTGAATAAAATGGATATAATGGCTTGTTTTTCAAAGGGTATTTATGTGAAATTTATGTCATTTGCTAAAAAAGTTTCCTATAAAGGAACAAATGGCTAGTATTTATTTCTGAAAAATAGTAATATTGTATTATATTAGTTTTACAGCGACATTTTAATGTTGTCTTTTCGCAACTATCATACTAGTTCTATGGATGCGATGCGGGAACGGAAAAATGTCTATTTCATTAAGGCAGCAAGAACAATACTAATAGGGGGAAGTTTAATGGCTTATTTACAAAAAAGCAACAAGGTTTGGGCAGTATTGATTGCATTAGTGGTCATGGCAGCAATGTTAGTCGTTCAACCGGCACAAGCAGCAGCATCAAAATTCACGGATGTTAGTGCAAAATACTCTGAAGCAGTGGATTATTTATTAGACAATGGAATTACTGTAGGGATATCAGATACTGAATATGGAACATATTTACCGATTAAGCGTGTGGATGCATCCATCATGCTGGCAAAAGCATTGAAATTAGAAACATCAAGCAATACAGTATCAGGCTTTGCAGACGTACCAAAACGCGGTGAGCCTGCGGTTAAAGCGTTACGCGATGGAAAAATTGTTTTAGGTAAAACAGACACTCATTTTGGCGCTTATGATAATATTATGCGTGGAGAAATGGCGTTAATTTTGGCAAAAGGATATAAATTATCAGGTGAAGGCACAGAGGTTCCATTTACTGACGTAGCTCCACACTATAAACCATCTGTAGCTGCTCTAATCAAGCACGAAATCACATATGGTAAAGATGCTGTTACTTATGGTACGCACGATGATATTACACGTGGAGAGTTTGCTTTATTCCTTCACAGACTATCTAAATTGGCTGTAGAACAAGGTGCAATTGATTTGACTGTCTTACAAAAAGGCTTACTGGATGGCAGTATTTCACTTGATGAATTACTAAGCAATCCTAACTTATTGCGTGTATCTCTTCCACTTGAAGGACTAGCAGTAGGCGATGTTGTAAAATTGGGAACAGGTGACGTCAATCTGTTATCTGTTACTTTAACACAAGATGATCTAAACAAAGGTTATGTTAACCTTGGATTAAGCACAGACATTTTAAAAACATTAACAGGTGGAGTTCCGCTTGATTTAGTAGCTGTTCTTGAAACTGGTGAACAAGTTCTTGAAAGTGCTACAAAAACAATTAAGCTTCCGTCTTTACTTGTAACACCGGTTCTTGATTTAGCGAAAAATGCAGTTGCTGATTTAAGTTATATTTTATCAGGCGAAAAAGAATTAATTGTTGACATCGATGGTGAAGCTATCCAAGCAGCAAAAGCAGGCGATCAGCTAAAACTAACGATTAATGCATCTGGAATTACAGAAAACCTTTCAAAAGTGATCACAGCAGCTGATGTTCAAGCTGGAGTTGTAAAATATACATTTACTGATATGGATTTAGTAGGAAGACTTCTAGAAGGTCTTACAGTTGGAAGTGATATCGTTATCACACCGGCAATCACAGACGGTAACACTACATCTACAGGCGCACCTGTTTCATATGAAGTAACAGAAGGCGTTCTTGAAGGCTTAATTGACTTATTAGTTGGTTTACTAGGCAGCGTGTTAGCTGGTGATGTATTAGAAGGTGTAACAGAAGGCGCGTTAACTGGTGTATTAGATGGTGTAACAACTGATGTATTAGCCGGTGTATTAGCTGGCGGTGCATTGGGCGATGTATTAGGCACTGTACTAGGCGGAGATTTATTAGGTGGAGATCTAATTGGCGGTCTATTAGGCGGAAGCTTATTAGAAGGCCTTGAAATCGGAGATCTATTAGGTGGAGACGTATTAGGTTCAGTAGTTAACCTGCTTGATGGTCTAGGTCTTGGCAATATAGTGGAAGGTCTAGGTCTTGGCGGTCTACTTGGTGGCCTTGGTCTTTAAGTAAATATGAAATGAAGGAGGAATAGCTTTTAGCTGTTCCTCTCTTTTTAGTGTGCCCGGCATGGGCGATAACTTGGTGGTGAAAGTCCACTACAGGTTTGGCAGTAGGAACTGTTAGCAAATGGCAAGAGTGTCCTTCGCGAGGAGGAATCTGAAGGAAGCCGGATGCAAATTCTCGAACTGACGAACAGAAACTATATACAAGGCTGAATTGGGACGGACAAGTCTGCTAAACAAGATAAAGTCCTATACTGCCCGAATCCCATACAGTAAATATAGCGGTTACATGAGAAGAAGGTTATCGTTCTTACCCGGGGAGGTCTCACGGACGAGCAATAAATGTTCGGTTGAAACAAGATTTATCGTGAGAAGTTAGTAGATTCATAGTAGTTTCTGCTGGAAACGAAGGATGAAACAATCTTAAATCCCGGAAAACAAGGAAGGTGTAGGCATACCGCCTAAGCGCAGAAAACGGCTAATTTCCGAAGGGGATATTGGCGTATATCTCGTAGCGAAATACTCCATCGGGCAATAACAAAAGAAAGGCTCACAAAGTGGGGACTCAAAGATATCTCCAAACTTTATGAGCAACAATACTTAAAAGGTTGAACCGCCGTATACGGAACCGTACGTACGGTGGAGTAAGAGGTCGACTAGTCAACTAATGGCTAGTCTCCTACTCGATTATTACAAACAGAATGCAAGAAAGAGCCATCAAAAAATGACGGCTCTCTCTTTATATTTTTATAGAAGGATGGACAAGAATTCCACATACAGATGTGTTCAACTTTTTAAAACAGACACTGCCACAGGACTAGGATGGCAGCGTCTCGTAGTGACTCACAGATGTGGGTCACAAACTAACCTACAGTGAGGGATGGGGAACAAACCTCACTGATGGGAGTTCCGCCTTAAAGAATGATACTTACGCGAGAATGTGGTCTTAAAGCTTCAAGATCTAGTACTGATTTACGATCTTTGAATTTTAATTCGCCATTTTGCGCAACTAAAGTGTGTTGGTATTGGCCTACATATGCATCAGTGAAGCCGTAACGCATACGGTATACGATGAAGTTAGCAGTAATTTTGATTTCTTCGCCATTTTGTTCTTTAATTTGAACGTTTGTAATAAATCTTCTTGTACGTGAACGTGGGTTTTCTGCGTGTGCCCATTTGTCAGAAAGACGTTTTACACGTGCGTTTAATCTGTGACGATCGTCAGCAACTAAGTATAAGCTGTTTTTGTGATCGCCTTCGCGGTTGTCAGTAGCTGGGACAGAGTAAGTTGCGTCCTCAGTTAATAATTCTAACCACTCGTCTAATTTCCAAGCATCAAGAATATCTGCTTCTTTAAATAATAATTGTTCAATATCTCTTACAGTAATAGTTTCGTTAACGATTGTCATGAATTTTCCCTCCCTAAAATTATGCGTTTGTCCCTTGAACTTCTTTTGCTTCAACATTCATTAATGAATCGTATTTTCTCCAGAACGCTCTCATTTGTTTTTCATCAGTCGTTGGAGAAACTTCTCTGTGCATACCTCTTGAAATATCAGACCATTTAACTTGTTTTACAGTGTTTTTGAATCCAAGTTGTGCAGTTTCTAATGATTCGATATCATCTGGAGTTGCGAAACCACCTGGTCCTAAGAAAGTTAAGAAGTTATCTAAACGTAATTCTCTTTCTTTCTCATCCTCATCAACCGGTCCTAATGCCCATGCATTGATTTCCATGTAGTCAGGTGCTACAGGATCCCAAGTACGGATTGTTACAGATACGATGTCATTGATAATTAAGTTAGGGAAAATCCATACGTTTCTGCTGATATCTGAGATCATATGAGCTTTTTCTTCACCGTGAAGCTCTACTAACTCAGCGCGTTTTGCAGCAATACGTGCTTTCTTTTCTTCATCCCAGTTTTCTTGTGCTTTTGCAATTGGACGACCCCAAGGAGCTTCATATTGCATTACAGCGTGACCGCCTTCAAGCGCTTTTCCTTCACCGTAAAGACCTTTAGAAACATCTTGGCCTTCATCAGCGATGTACTCAAGGTATGTTTTATGGTTATAACCAACATGGTAACCATCGATACTGTTTTCGCCTAATAGTTTCCAGTTAGCTCTGATTGCGTATTTTTGTGTTCCTGGAAGAACTTCCATTCCTACTGCTGATTGGTCAGCAACGTAGTCTAAGTAAACTTTTGCTCCGCCTAGGTATTCTTCAAGATCGATTGCATTATCGTCGAAGTTACAGAATACAAAGCCTTTGTAGCTTGCGTTTCTTACACGGTGTAAATCTAAAGAGCTTCTATCGAAGTTTTCGCCATAGCCATCTTTTTCTAAAGGTACACCAATTAGTTCCCCGGAGTTTTTGAATGACCATGCGTGGTAAGTACATAAGAAAGTTTTGCAGTTTCCGCTTTCGCCGCGGCAAACAAGTGAACCACGGTGCGTGCATGTGTTTAATAATACGCGGATTTCGCCTTCAGCATCTCTTGTAAAAATAACTGGTTTACCAGCGATTGTTCTTTGGTGGAAATCACCGTTGTTTTTGATTTCAGTTTCATGCCCTACATAAATCCAGCACTTTTCAAAAATGTTCGCGCGTTCTTGTTCGAAGATTTTTTGGTCAACAAAAGCTTCGCGGTTAACCAAAAACTTGTTTTCTGCCTTATTGTCAATGATAAACGTTTGATTTCCCATTACACATTCCCCTTTTAATTTATTTAGTAACTATTGTTTCTCTTCCCCTAATACCAACCTGACGACGATAAGTGAAAGCAGTTACATTTTACCTACCCCTGGAAGTGAAATATTACTAATATTCCGACTACGGAAGGTGCAGACGGAATACATAATAGACACAACTTGGGGCAGTATCTAGGATGTCATAAGCCTGTTCGTATTTCGCGAAAAGATCCCCCAGAACTTTCGCGAAATGTTTAACACTATGAAGCGCTTACAAACCTATTGAAAAAAATAATACTACTCTCAATTATTATAATAAGATAATAATTCGCCTTCTTCAGAAAATTGATTACCTTACATGAATAACTGTAACATGCTTCTGAATTATTTGTCTAATAGAAAAAAGTTTGAAAAATGGGATAACATTATAAAAAAATACTATAATTATAGTGAATAGGGGATAAATGTGTCGAATGCAGTGTCGAAATATGGAGGTAGTATTAGGAACGTGTGGTCGAATTTTTTAGAAAGAGAGGTTATTATTAATTTGATAGTATTAAATATAAATATATTATTATGTTAATAAAGTATTTGAGGTTACGAAGGAGTCCTTGTTCGATAGGTTTGTAATGAATGCGAAGGAACCCTGTCTAATCGGTTTGTAATGAGATGAAGAGCAGGGCTATAATGGGATCGAACATTAGGATTATTTTTACAATAGAGAGGATTGAGAAAGTATGTTCATGCGTAATAAAGTCGTTTATTTATTTGCTGTCATGTTTACGGTATTGTTGCTATTGGCCGGTTGTGGCACTGGAAATGGTAAGGAAGAGGCAAAAGAAGGGGCGGGAGAGAATACAGAGAAGCAAACGGATTATGCAGCATCCGTGAAGGAAAAGCCGATCGTCACCATTACGATGGAAAACGACGAAAAAATGGTTCTTGAATTGGACCCGGCTGTCGCGCCTAATACGGTAGCAAATTTTATTTCCTTAGTGGAGGATGGATTCTATGACGGGCTTACGTTCCACAGAGTGATCCCCGGTTTTATGATTCAAGGGGGAGACCCGGATGGAAATGGCTCTGGCGGACCGGGGTATACCATTGAAGGAGAATTTTCAGCGAACGGTTTTGAAAATCAGATGAAACATGAACGCGGTGTGATTTCAATGGCGCGGACATCGGATCCGAACTCCGCGGGTTCGCAATTTTTCATCATGGTGGAAGAATCCACGAGTCTTGATGGGGACTATGCCGCTTTTGGAAAAGTCATTGAAGGCATGGAAACAGCAGATGCCATCGTCTCCGTCGAGCGGGGGAATGCAGATAAACCAAAAGTAGACCAAACAATGAAAAAAGTAGAAGTCGACACAAAAGGCTTCAACTATCCCAAACCAGTCATTCAATAAGGGACAGGGGGACGGGTACCGTGTCCCACTCCCCCGTCTCTTTTTTTATTCTATTTAATCCCAAAGTCAAAGCTGGGACAGTGAACCCGGAACCTTGTCCCTAATAACCGGTGGAGCCAAAGCCGCCTGCGCCTCTGTTTGTTTCGGATAATTCTCCTTCCGCTTCCTCAATGTCCACAGATAAAACGGGTTGAATGACCATTTGCGCGATTTTCATCCCTTTTTCCACAATGAAAGTTTCTTTCCCATGATTAATCAGAATGACACCAATTTCTCCGCGGTAATCTTCGTCAATTGTTCCAGGGGTGTTTAAGACGGTAATACTGTGTTTTAAGGCAAGGCCGCTTCTCGGTCTTACTTGCGCCTCTGTCTGTGGCGGTAATTGAATGGAGATCCCTGTCTTAATTAATTTTGCCTCGCCTGCTGGAATCTCTTTCTCCTCAATAGAAAATAAATCAAAACCGGCATCTGTTTGATGAGCCTTCTCCGGTAATCTTGCATCTGCGTTCAGTTTCTTGATATAAAGTTTCATGAGCAGCTCCTTTTGTGTTTTGAGTTTATTTTATCATTGCAGATTGTAAAAGAGTATCTTTTGAAGGTTAGACAAGGCAATTGAAAGAATAAGTATTGGCGACAGAGAAAGAGAAAATACAAACAGGAGGGATCATGATGATTCAAAAGTTACATATTGTAAATGGAATGGCGATGTATAATTTTTTTAAAATGACTGGATTTCTTGAGTCTGAGTTGATGATCCCCTTTAACGAGGCAATGTGTTATGGAAACACTTGTGATGATTTATTCTCCGATGAGTTTACCGAAATCCGTGCGAAAGTTCATCATGTTACACCTGCACAATATGCTGAATACACCCTAAATCCATTACAGCCTCTTTTTTATGAAGATTTTAATCAAATTGTATTATGGTTTGATGAGGATATGTTTTGTCAAATGAATCTTCTTACCCTATTGGCTTGGTTAGACCGAACAGATTATAAAGGTGCTATTGAGCTTCAGATTGTCGGTGATCATTTTCAACCTATAGATTCCTTTGCTTTAAAGGCGGAGGGGTATTATGCACTCTACAAACAAGTATTGATTGATAAAAAAAAGCCTCATGATTCGCAGCCAAGTCCATTAAAAAAAGGCATCGAACTGTATCTGAATTATCTTAGTAAAGACAGTGATCTGCTCTTGTATATTCAAAAGCACCAAGATGTTCCAGTAGAAGAACTAGTCCCTATATTAATTGAAAATTTTAAAGAATACGGGTTAGGGGACACACAATACCTTGAAATCATAAAGGCTTATCGCAAGGAAAGAACATGATTCTTAAATTAAATCCCTTTAGCACCTTTTAACCAAATTTGGGACAGTGAACCGATCTCCCACGTCCCGCTCCTTAAATTAATTCAAAAGTCAAAGAATGGGACAGTGAACCCGGAACCTTGTCCCGTGCATGTCTTATGGTTTAATGGGAATTCTATTGCTTGTGGAGTAATGATTTGACATTTTTAGTTTGGAAAGGTGTGAAAAGGGGATGGAAGCGATATGGATGCAATACGTCTGGGCATTGTTAATTCTAATTGGATTAGAAGGATTGTTATCAGCTGACAATGCCCTTGTTTTAGCGGTGATCGCGAAGCATTTACCCGATGATCAGAAAAAGAAGGCGATCAATTATGGAATTATCATGGCATTCGGTTTCCGGTTTATTGCGCTTTTTGCCATTTCCTATATTGCGAATGTGTGGCAGGTCCAGGCGATAGGTGCAGCCTATCTCTTGTATTT
>CALGSR010000198.1 GCA_937902115.1 uncultured Bacillus sp.
TTGTACCTCTGTCAACGAAACTTTTAAATAATCAATCGTATAAAGAAAATCTCCTTTATCCTTAGGATATTTCGCAGCATTTGGTGCAGGCAACCCTTGAAATGAGCCGGCAAGCCATATCTTTCGATCGTTAATATCGTGAGCCTTTAGGAAACCACGCATAAAAATACAGGATCCCCCTCTCCATACACCAGTTTCAATAAAATCACCTTTAATGTTATCCTTTATTACCGTCTCCATACACATTTGTAGATTTTCCATTCGTACCCTGCCAATCATACTATGCGCCATACTAGGCCAAGTTTCACCCAATCTATGTTTTTCAAGATCCAAAACAGTACTTCTATTAAGCCATGGACCTAAGAGATCTTGCTCATGTTCCTGCCATATTTCAAATAAAATACATTTCTTTAATAATTCGATATACAAATTTTTACTATGGGATGAATTCATGGAATTCCCTCCTAATCCCTAATCATATTTCATAAGTCTGCAGATAGCTATTACTCTATTCTATATATATTTTTTGCATTTCTGCAGACTTTTCAAACATTTGATTATAATGCTCTTTTATACCTTTCGGAAACAATACACCTAAACCATAAGAATGTTTAAACTCAATTGATGGATACAGCTGTTTTAGTTTTTCCCATAATAAATAAACACCAAAACCATTCACTTTCACTGATATGTCATGAAACAGAATAACACCTTGATCTGATAACTTTGGCAGCCATGTCAAGTAATCATGTGACACTGCCTCAAATGTGTGATAGCCGTCTATGTGTAACACATCAATCGTACTATCCTCAAACATCATCACAGCCTGATCAAATGTTTTTGGAATTAACTCAGATATATCTAAATAATATTCAGTTCTAATCTTTTTTACTAACTCAAAAACCTGGTTATTATAATAACCACTTTGTGGATCACCTTTCCACGTATCGACGGCATAGCATGTTGTTGCAAGCGCCTCATCTTTTACTGCCTGACAAAAGCTGAAAAAAGAAGTCCCGTAATATGACCCGAGTTCTACAATTCGTTTCGGCTTCAAAAACCTGACTAAATCATAGGCAAAATTACAGTGTCCGGTCCATGCAGATAGGTGTTTTATCGATATAGGATACTGTTCATATTCGAATGAGGGCTGATGATATATCCATTCCATGCAATCCGCTCCCTGCTCTTAATAATTTAATTCAATTTACATCATATTCAACATTTAAGTAATGATTACAAACTTTTACCATTCAAACACTTCTTTGTTTTACATTAAGTTAAATTCCGCTAGAAAATCATGCAATTTTTCAGGAAAAATATATGATGTATTTCTTGAAAAAAAATAGAACAGACTATTTAGGTCTGCTCTATTTTCAGATGTAATTTGCCTCTTCTATTGCATAATGAAATTTGAATTTAAATCATTAATGATTTAAACAATATTTACCCCAGCGCTTGCATTTCCTACAATTGCAACCGCTAATGGAGCACCACCTGCAATTGTTGCAGAGAACACCATCATTAGACGGTCACCTGCTGCAACTGGAGCAGACAATGCTGTGATACCAGACAACAGAGTTCCTATTGGAACTACCCCTGTTAGTGAAGGCTGCAATACAACGGTTGCTCCAGGAATCGGGGCAAATAAATTAGAACCTGGAATTGCTCTATATAATGTTGCACTAACAGTTGCTGTTGAACCTAAGAGAGCCAGAGCAGCGATTGTTTGAAAATTAGCTGCAATTCCTGTAATGGTCCCCGCTCTAGGCACAGTAAATGAAATGTTTGCAAGACCTGTTGTATCAATTAGTCCACCGGCAAGCATGACCGCTGGAACCGAGGTACCAAATCCTACAATAGAAGCAGTACTTAATAAGCCGCCAAGCACAAAAGATAAAGTAGCAGGAACCGTTCCGGATGAATACGGAATGATAGCCCCTCCACCAGCCGCTCCACCTCCAGTACCTGGAAACGGCGGACAAGCACATCTTGGATTAGGAGAAACTAACGGACCAAGCGGGATAAGGCCACACGGTTCACAAAAGCGTTGATCTACGAACCCATTTGCCATAAAAATCAAATCCTTTCTTTTAATATACTAAATTATATTCATCATCTATAAAAACTCCTGTATACTTGTCCCCTAATGTGAATATTTTCAAAAAATAGCTATAGATCTTTGACTATTTTTCTATTCCTGACTAAATAAATAGGAAATAGGGAAAAATATGAATAAAGGCTACTAAACACGGCAAAAAATGTGTTAATATAAATATTAAGTGAAACTTATTATCTTTTGATCATAATTAGTTTCAGAAATAATTTATCTATATAAGGAGTTTGAAAATGGAAAAAGTACTTGTTTTAGGACATAAAAATCCTGATACAGATTCAATCTGTTCAGCGATTGCGTATGCAAATTTAAAATCAGAACTAGGAATGAATGTTGAGCCAGTAAGACTTGGCGAAATCAACGGAGAAACGAAATATGCTTTAGATTATTTTCAAGTTAATGTTCCTCGTTTCGTTCAAAGAGTATCTGATGAAGTCAGCCAGGTTATTTTAGTAGACCACAATGAACGCCAGCAAAGTGCCGATGACATTGATCAAGTTCGCATCTTAGAGGTTATTGACCACCACCGTATCGCAAACTTTCAAACAAGCGATCCATTATTATACCGCGCTGAGCCTGTAGGCTGCACGGCGACTATTTTAAACAAGCTTTACAAGGAAAACGGCGTTAAAATTAAAAAGGAAATTGCCGGTTTAATGCTATCTGCCTTGATTTCCGATTCCTTACTATTTAAATCACCAACTTGCACGGAACAGGATATCGCAGCTGCACGTGAATTAGCGGGGATCGCTGGAGTTGATCCTGAAAAATATGGTTTAGAAATGCTAAAGGCTGGAGCAGATTTAAGTGATAAAACGGTTGAGCAATTGATTAGCTTAGACGCAAAAGAATTTGAAATGGGGAACTATAAAGTAGTCGTTGCACAGGTTAATGCAGTCGATACAAATGATGTTCTTACTCGTCAAAAAGACATTGAAGCTGCACTGAATAAAGATATTGCTGACAGAAATCTTGACCTTTTCTTCTTCGTTGTAACAGACATCTTAACAAATGATTCTGTCGGACTAGCTCTTGGTAAGAAGACTGAAGCGGTAGAAAAGGCGTTTAATGTGCAACTGGATAATAACACTGCTCTGCTTAAAGGCGTAGTATCTCGTAAAAAACAAATTATCCCTGTATTAACAGATACATTAAAAACAATGTAATAAGAAAAAGCATGGTGGTCCATTAACTGCCATGCTTTTTCATTTTCACCTAAAGAAAGCTCTTAATGCATATTCTCCCTTACTTGATATTTTCATCTTATCTTCACTCCTTTATTTAATAGTGCTTATTCCATGCCAATACCTTTTTAGAATAAAACATGAAAGACTAAACCCATTTTCAACTGTCGTAAGCAACATTAATTCATTCTTTTCATAATGTACATGAGAAAGTAGACAAACTTTATTATATTACCTTGGTGTATTCATAGATTCGGAGGCATATTTATGCGTAAATTAGTCATCTTTGCGATCATTGGGTTTTTAGCACAATTAATTGATGGTTCACTCGGTATGGCTTATGGTGTTACCTCCACCACTTTATTACTTACATTTGGAATTGCTCCTGCCATTACTTCAGCATCAGTCCATCTTGCTGAAGTTGTCACTACGGCAGCATCCGGAATATCTCATATGAAGTTTAGAAATGTTGATAGACAGGCTTTAAATCGCCTAATTATACCTGGATCAATTGGAGCATTTGTTGGAGCTTGTTTTTTAAGTAATTTACCAGGCGATTTGGCAAAGCAATATATATCCTTGTTTCTCTTGCTTCTCGGTATATATATTCTATTTCGTTTCTTGTTTAGATTCAAATCCGAATCAAAAGAAAAATCTATTGAACTAACTAGGAAGAAAGCTATTCCTCTTGGACTTATTGCTGGGTTTGCTGATGCAACAGGTGGAGGCGGATGGGGACCAATCGCTACACCCGTTCTTTTATCTAAACAGGGGACGTCAGTAAGAAAAGTCGTTGGTACAGTAGATACTAGTGAATTTGCTATTGCGGTTTCCGCTACCCTAGGATTCTTAGTCTCTCTTGGATGGGATGAGATGAATTGGCTATGGGTTTTTGCACTCATGATTGGTGGCGTGATTGCAGCACCGATTGCTGCATGGCTTGTTAGAAAATTACCTGCATACCTATTGGGTGTCCTTGTTGGGGGGGTTATCGTATTAACAAATGTTCGAATTTTACTTAACACTTGGGCAGTGGACATAGCATGGATTCCCTTTATATATGGTGTTCTATTATTAGGATGGATTTTAGCAATCACATATTCTATAAAAAATAATAAACTAAAATAGGTTAAGCCATTGCCCTTTCCTTTTGACAAAAGCATATAATTTAATCAGCTACCCCATGTAAAAAGACATCGTTTAAATAATAATTTCAGTTAAATTGAATTGAATATATACCATCGAAAGGAGGAAGAATTCTTGAAAAAAGACAATTCCAATAAAAATGTGATTTGGCATCAATCAATGATTAATAAAGAAGATCGACAAAAAAAACACAAACATAAAAGTTTAATCATCTGGTTTACTGGGTTATCAGGCTCGGGAAAATCCACCATTGCAAATGCTCTCCAAAATAAATTATACGAAAATAATGTTAGCGTTTATTTGCTAGATGGTGACAATCTACGGCATGGTATCAATAAAAATCTCACGTTCACGGAAGATGATCGAAAAGAAAATATTAGAAGAACTGCGGAAATTGGCAGGCTATTTGTTGATGCTGGAATCGTGGTCCTTGCTGCGCTAATATCTCCTTTTCAAGAAGATCGCATGGATGCTAGAGCCCTATTCGATGTAGATGAGTTTATAGAAGTATATGTGAAATGTTCTCTACAAGAGTGTGAACTCCGGGATCCAAAAGGGTTGTATAAGAAAGCAAGAAAAGGAGAAATCAAACAATTTACAGGAATCGATCAACCATATGAAGAACCTGAGAATCCTGAAATTATGATTAATACAAATGAATTATCGATTGAAGAATGTGTAAAAGTCATTACATCCTATCTTTATGAAACAGTACATCTGATGCATAACAAAGGGAGTGATTATGCATGACATTCAGCACGCCTCACGGTAGTAAACTTGTTAATCAAGTAGATCTAAATTATCCTGTAACTGAGATTACATCTGAAATTGAGATTGATGATATAGCATTGTCTGACCTGGAATTAATTGCAAATGGAGCATACAGTCCTCTTGTAGGCTTTCTTGGAAAGGAGGACTATAAATCCGTAATTGAGAACATGCGATTAACAAATGGGATAATATGGAGTATCCCTATTACTCTTCCTGTTCATGAAGGCGATGCCCAAAAACTTAAAATTGGAGAAATAGTAAAACTCAAACACAAAAACGATTATTATGGTGTTATCAAACTTCAAGAAATATATTCACCTAATAAAATGGAAGAAGCGAGCAAAGTTTTTCAAACAACTGACCCCAATCACCCTGGGGTAATGAAACTGCTTAACAGACCAAATGTTTATATCGCTGGACCTATCACTTTAACAAAAGTACCAGCAAAAAACACAGAATTCACACAATACTATAAATCTCCATTAGAAACAAGAAAAAAATTTAATGAGTTTGGATGGAATACAATTGTAGGATTCCAAACAAGAAATCCTGTTCACAGAGCACATGAGTATATCCAGAAGACCGCTCTAGAAATAGTCGATGGCTTATTCCTAAATCCCTTAGTCGGCGAAACAAAGTCTGATGACATACCAGCAGATATTCGAATGAAAAGCTATGAAGCCTTATTAAAAAACTATTATCCAACCAACAGGGTATTTTTAGCGGCATTCCCTGCTGCCATGCGATATGCTGGCCCAAAAGAAGCAATTTTCCATGCGATTGTCCGAAAAAATTATGGCTGTACACATTTTATTGTGGGGAGAGATCATGCTGGAGTTGGAAATTATTATGGAACTTATGATGCACAGAAAATTTTTGCACAGTTTAGTCCAGAAGAAATTGGCATCCAAATCCTGCCTTTTGAACATAGCTTCTATTGTACAAAATGTGAAAGTATGACCTCTAGTAAAACTTGTCCGCATCCTAAGAAAGATCATTTACACTTATCAGGGACAAAAGTTCGGGAAATGCTACGTAAAGGAATAGTCCCTTCACCCCAATTCAGCCGTCCAGAGGTAATAGAAGTCTTAATGAATGGATTAAGAAAACCCTGAATAGGTTTGTTCGACCAGATCCTAAAAGAGACCGCCAGGCACCACTGAGCCCTCAGACCCAAGCGTTTTGAAAGGAAATATCCTGCTGTCCTACCTGTACCGTTGCTATACCTCGGTTACAGTCTACCTCAATCCGTTCCATACCGCTGACATCGCTCACAATACCATCATCTACTACAAACAAGCCCCCATAGTTGTGACTCCGGAACGAATACGGATTAGTACTTCCCAATAACTACTTGTCCAGCGTAGCATTGACTACATCTTCTGATTTCTGAACAAAGGCAATAACCAGTGAAAACTTATTGAAAAGGGTGTTGAAATCCATTCGCACTGTATGATATTCAGTGTCTTTTGGTACAACCATCCGTCCAGTTAATTCAGGTCCTTTCCCACGTTAATAGAATTATTCTTAACTTCAATTAAATTTAACTTTTTAAATCTAATCATTAAATTTTTGAAATTGTTATTGGGTACTTGCCCGGGTTTGCCAGCCCTTCAAAGGGCACTAGAAAGATTCGCCAACTGCACTACTTTTCCGGCTAATCCTAAAGGGACACTCCAAGAGGGATCTTTTTTAATACATCGATTAAAGTTTTCCTGAACCATACGCATAGTGTATGGTTTTCATTTATACAAAAGAAAAAGCATGGAGGCGTATTCCCTTCCATGCTTTTCATTGTGCTCTCACTGCATCTTCTGTATAAATAATCATCGCAATTTCATCACAGTTATGAAGTTTAGGACAATGGATACAATCCTTCCATACCTTTTGCGGCATATTGTCCTTGACTGTTACTTCAAACCCGCATTTTTGAAAAAATTCCACCTGATATGTTAATGAAATCAATTTATTAATCTCGAGTCTCTTCGACTCTTTAATGATTTGTTCAACCAATAATTTACCAACCCCCATCCGTTTTACCGATGGGTCCACAACTAACGAACGGACTTCCGCCAACTCTCTATCCAAAATTGCTAAACTAGCACATCCAACAACTTTACTATCAACTACAGCTACAAAAAAGGAAAATATTTGTTGTACTAGAGACTCTTTTGTCCTAGGCAATACAATTTTCTGTTCTGCATATAAATTAACGAGATCGTATATTGTATCAACATCCGAAATTTTCGCCCTTCTTATTTCAATCAATGTTGTCATCACCTTTATTGAAAAATCTTAGTTGTTATAATCATACTTCATTTTTCAATAATGTCAATAATTAATCATAAAAATGTATAATTATAAAGTGTATCCATTAGTGGATGTCTTGCCGCTAGTTCACGCGGGATAAAAAGTCATGCTGTAAAATTCAAAAATTACATTAGCCGCAAATAATCAAAAAAGAGACTGACTTAAAAAAAGTCAATCTCTCATCCATTCAAATCATTTGCTTAAATTTAAGCATCGATTACTTCCACTTTCTCCATTACATCGCCGTTATTCATTGCTAAAACTGTATCCATACCAGATGTTACCTTCCCAAATACAGTATGTACCCCATTTAAATGCGGCTGCGGCTCATGGACAATGAAAAATTGGCTGCCGCCAGTATCTTTTCCGGCATGGGCCATAGATAGAGAACCTGCTTCATGTTTGTGCGGATTTCCTTCAGTTTCGCATTTAATTGTATACCCAGGACCGCCAGTACCTATTCCGTGAGGGCAGCCTCCTTGACTTACAAAGCCTGGAATAACACGATGAAATGTTAAACCATTGTAAAATCCTTCATTAGCCAATTTTTCAAAGTTTGCAACGGTTCCGGGTGCTTCATTTGGAAATAAATCAAATTCCACCTTATCCCCGCTCTTCATTAATATGTATCCTTTTTTTGCCATCACTAACAACTCCTTTGACTTTATAAAATCAGGTTTAATAATACCACTATTTTCACCATTTCACAAAAAAATGACATTCTTTCCTTATTTCTTTTCTGAGTCAAAGTAACGAGCCAATTCAATAATCATCGCTCCCATACGTTCAAGCCCAGGAACAACCATTCGATCGATCCCTTCCTCACGTAATGCCTCAGCGGTCACCTTCCCAACTGCCACCGCCACTGTTTTCCTTTGAAAAGCGGCTTGTATCTCCGCTGCGTCTCCTTTTTCTCGAGCAAAGTTAAATAAAGATCGAACCTGAATCGCCGTGGTAAAGCATACGGCATCTACAGATCCATTCAGTAGTTCTTCACAAAGAGTCTCAACCGTATCATGTGCAGGAGGAATATGCTGATAAGGGAGAATCTGAGTAACGTTAGCGCCTTTTTCAGTAAGAAATTTCATTAATGCCGGTGCTTTTTCACCGTGAAGCTGCACGAGGACAGTTTGATCTGTAAAATCAACCTCTTTCAGCTGGCGAATTAAACCTTGTGTCGTTCCATCATCATCTGAAGCAACAGGTTGAACATTTAACTGCTTCAGTGCAGCCACTGACTTATATCCCCTCGATGCAACCTTCCCCTGTTTTATTTTTGTTATGAACTCTTCTCTTTTTCCCATATTTTCAGCTAAATCAAGTAATGCCTGAATACCGACTCCCGTTGTGAAAATAATCCAATCTGCACCTTCCGCTATGAATGTTAACAAATCAGACTTCACTTCTTCTTCTGCTTTAAAAACAGTCCCTTGAAGAGAACGTACGCTGGCTGTACCGCCCTGCTTTTCAATTAGAAGGGACATTTCCTCTGTTTTTCTTGAAGCCCCCAGCACGATATGCCTCCCAGTAAGTGATTTCCCCATTTCGTTCCTCCTCGTTTTCATTATTTATTTCTTAAGAGTTAAAGAAAGAATGCTTGAAAAATAGTTATTAAAATAAGGCTGACCCGTATAAGGGAGTCAGCCCCATTTTAGATGCGTAATAGTTAGTGATGATGCCCATGATGGAGACGATCCAAAACAGGGTTTGTAATGACTAGTTCTTCACTTGGGACATAAAAATATTGAATCCAAATCCCATCCAAATATTTCTCTCTCGTATCTAGAAGGATATCAATGTCTTTATCCGTTTTGACTATTTCATCATGTTCTGTTGGAGTATCAAAGCGTAATTCATAATGAGCGTGATCTCCATGCATATGGGTGACAAACACACGAAGTAATTTTCCAGTGTCTCCCTCATTGGCAATCATTTCTTTAAGAACCTTAGCTGCATGACGATTGATTTTACATTTCATTAGAAAAACTCCTATCTTCAAGAATAATAATATTATCTCATTATCCTTTTAAAACACCAAACACAGAGAGTAAGATAAAAGCAAAACAATCTAGAGTTAACTTTTGGTTATTTATCGAGTTTTCCTAAGATTGAAAAGAGTTCATCTAAACGAGTAATCTCAAAATCCGGGATGACTTCATTTCTTTCTTTATCATGGCGGTTAATCCATACCGACTTAATTCCCGCACGAGATGCACCTAGAATATCCGTCATGAGGTTATCCCCTACCATCACTGCTTTATCTTTATCGATATCAAGCAGTGAAAGTGCATGTTCAAAAATAGTCGGATCTGGCTTGCCACGGCCAAATGCACCAGATATAACGATATGATCAAAATATGGAACAAGCTCCGGAGTAATTTCAAGCTTCGTATTTTGCAAATCAGGCGAACCATTTGTAAGTAATAGAAGCTTATATTTTCCTTTCAATTCATCTAAAACGGCAAAGCTATCCTCATAAACAAACGGTTTTTTTCGTCGTTCCGCGGGGAAGAGTTCCGCTAATTCAGCAGCGAATTCTTTATCATCAATTCCTAATTTTAACAACCCTCGATGCCAAGACTCTTTGCGGTATCCCGGCACAATATCCTTCATTTTGCGAAAATTATCCTCATCATCTAAGAAATTTCCCCATAATCCTTCAAACGGATTGATCCCAATCATTTGCGTAAAAGGATACGTTTCATAGCTGGCATATAAGGTACGTGCTTCCTCCCGTACCGCTTCTTCAAGCTTTTCCGCATCAATATCATATTTTTCTGCAGCCGCCTCACAGGTAGCCGCAAATGCTTCTTTCACACTTTTTTGATCCCAAAGAAGTGTATCATCAAGGTCAAAAAATATTGCTTCAATCATGTATAATTTCCTCTCCATTTACCATTCAACTGTATTATTTTGTGACTTCCTGCTCTACTTCAACGACCCAGCCAAACGGATCGGGTTCTTTCCCAACTTGAATCGCTGTTAATGTATCATAAAGCTTCATTGAAAGTTCTCCGGTTTCCCCGCCATTGACAATCATCTTTTCGTTATCCCAGAATAATTCGCCAACAGGTGAGATGACAGCTGCTGTGCCCGTTCCAAATACTTCTTCCAACACACCGTCTTTGTATGCCCGAGAAACCTCTTCCATCGATATTTTTCTTTCTTCTACTGGCAAATTCCAATGTTTTAATAATTGGATAATTGAATTCCTCGTTACCCCTTCAAGAATGCTGCCATTTAAAGCAGGAGTGACGACAACACCATTAATTTTGAAGAAAATGTTCATACTCCCTACTTCTTCAACATATTTCTTTTCTACCCCATCGAGCCATAATACTTGAGAATATCCGCTTCCCTCAGCGACTTCCTGAGCCTTTAGGCTCGCTGCATAGTTACCGGCAGTTTTTGCCGTACCCGTTCCTCCTGCAACAGTCCGTACATATTTGCTTTCAACAGCAATTTTGACAGGATGAATCCCTTCTTTATAATAAGAACCCACAGGGCTCATGATAATAAGAAATTTATAATGGTTTGAAGGATGCACTCCGAGAGAGCCTTCTGTAGCAATGATAAATGGACGGATATACAAGGATGTTCCTTCAGACTTCGGAAGCCATTCATGATCCACTTTGATTAACTCTTTAAGACCTTCCAGCACTAATTCTTCATCAATTTGCGGAATGACAAGACGTTCATTCGATTGGTTCATACGCTGGAAATTTCTATCCGGTCTGAATAAAAGAATTTTCCCATCTGCATTGTATGCTTTTAATCCTTCAAAAACAGTTTGCCCGTAGTGGAATACCATTGCTGAAGGTTCAATTTGAAGAGGCTGATACGGTATGATTCTTGGATCATGCCATCCCTTATCACCAGAAAAATCCATAATAAACATATGGTCTGTAAAGACTTTTCCAAAGACGAGATCATCATCCTTTGGTTTCTGTCTTCGTGTTGAACTTAATGTAACACTGATGTTTTGGTTTGACATTGTTTTCGTCTCCTATCTCATAACAAACTAATAATCAAATGCGCCTTGGCGTATTTGCGCCCGATTTTTTTCGAGCTTGCTCGAAAAAACACCTTTAAAAAATCGAGGCATCCGCCTGATAGTATTACTTTATCACAAATTTTCACATTTTAAAGACAAAATATGAATGAAAATAAAGATTAGCGTGGAAAGTGAAAAATCCCACTTTACGGCCCGATTAATTCCTCTATTTTATCTTTCGCTTTCTCTCCCAATTCAAGACTCTTATTCATTCCCTGTTTCACTTTCTCCTTCCAATTAGGGTATTCTTCAATCACCTTTTGTTTTATTTTTTCAGACTGTTCTATCGTGCTATTTGTCAACTTTTTGAAGAACTCCCCCTTATTTTCTTCTTTAACTGGAGACGGAGATTGAACTGTTGGGGAACTATCCCCCTCCGTAAACGGCTGCATTCTTTCCATTATCTTTTTAAATAAAGGAACAGCAGTTTCAGAGCTGCTTGAGGATAAATAATGCTGACGGTCCGTTTGGTCATAGCCAAGCCATACCGACCCAACTAAATCTGGTGTGTATCCTACAAACCATTGATCTTTTGTACCATTTATATCTTGATATGGGAGCTGTGTAGAGCCTGTTTTTCCAGCTAACTGAATCCCCGGAATTTTCGCACCCTGTCCTGTACCTGATTCTACCACCCCAAGCAGCATAGAAGTCATTTCCTTTGCAACCTTTTTCGAGGTTACTCTCGTTGTTTTACTTTTATGCCTTGCAATCGTATTTCCAGTCGGCCCTACGATTTTTGTAATTAAATGACTATCCTTTCTTTTCCCGTCATTTGCAAATACAGAATAGGCTTCAGCCATCTGAAGTGGTGAGACTCCTTTACTCATGCCTCCTAACGCAATGCCTAAATAATGATCCTCTTTCTCAATCGGTATGCCAAACCTTTCCAAAGAAGCAATCCCTTTTTCAAGACCCATTTCGTTTAACAGCCATACTGCGGGCATATTTAAGGAATGAGCGACCGCCTCATTCATTGGTACCTCACCTTGATAGGTACGGGAATAATTTTCAGGAGCATAATCATCAAATACCATTGGTTCATCCTTGAGCATCGACATCGAAGTATAACCTTCTTCAATTGCAGCGGTATATACGGCCAGCGGCTTCATCGTTGAACCCGGCTGTGCCTTCATATGTGTAGCACGGTTAAAACCTCTAAAAACATAATCCCCTCTTCCTCCAACCAGCCCAAGGACACCGCCGCTTTCCGGGTTAAGCAGAACAGCTCCGCTTTGAACCATTGCGCCATTCATCCCGCGGGGAAAAGACGTATTCTCTTTATAAATTTGTTCTAATGCGGCTTGAATATTTTGATCCATCTCTGTGTATATTTGATATCCTCTTGTGATAATCTCTTCTTGCGTCAATCCATATTCATTTATTGCTTCATCTAGGACAGCATCAACATAGTAAGGATAGCTGCGTTTTATATAGCTACCGCCCCCTTCTTCGAGAATAATTTTTTCATTCTTCGCTGCTGTATATACTTCCTCCGTGATCATTTCTTCTTCCTTCATCGCACCTAATACAACATTTCTCCGATTCATCGCCTTATCATAATGTTTAAAGGGATCCAGTGCAGAAGGTGATTGAAGCAGTCCCGCAAGCATTGCAGCTTCACTTATGGTGACCTGATTGATATCTTTATTGAAGTACTTTCTCGAAGCTTGATCCATTCCCCAGGCGCCGCTGCCAAAATAAACTTGGTTTAGATACATCGTTATTATTTCATCTTTGCTGTAATTCTTTTCAATTTCTACTGCCAGAAATAACTCTTCAATCTTTCGTTTATACGTTTTTTCCGGTGAAAGCAAAGCATTTTTAGTTAGCTGCTGGGTGATCGTACTGCCGCCGCCTGTTATTTCCCTTGATATTAAATTGCTGAAAAATGCCCTCGTCATCCCTTTCATATCAAATCCGTTATGTTCCCTAAAGCGGCGATCTTCAATGGCAATGATTGCATTCGGGATATAATCAGGCATATTTTCCAGTTGTATTCCATCTGTCCTATTAGTTTCAATTCTAGTTGCTAAATCTCCATCTTTATCGTATATGACAGTCGCTTGACTTAATCCATCCTTCAAGGATTGAACATTTGCTTTCCATGCCATATAAGAAAAAAACAATATCATTATTAATAGGAAAACAAGAACGGAAAGGAATAAAATTTGAGTTAGATGTCTTTCCACCCAAATCTTTTTGAGCGGATTAACTATTTTATTGACTCCGTTTCGTAATGGAGGACTTATTTTACCCCATATATATTTGATCTTCTTGCGAATGAGTTGTAAACGTTCCATTTTATTTCCACTATCCCCCGCTAGCTTTCATTAATTGACATAATCATAGCGCAGCAAGAACAAAAAAGGAATTTATTTATTTATCTGCTTGTTTACTTCATATATTTCAAGAGGCTTGACCTAGGTAAAAAACTATCTAATAGATTATTGAATTTTCACAAAAAACAATTTACTTTTCTTCTCCAATTGTATATACTGTATTATAACAGATAAAACAAATAAAAACTGTTATATAAGGGAGGATTTACTATGTTAACAAATTCAAATTATGCAATGCGTGACTTAACGAAAAGAATCTGTTCAGATTGCGGCCAACCACTTAATGAAAAGGTTGAAAATTATTTAATGGAATGTGACTATTGTCTTTCGAAAAAAACCGAATGACGTAATTCGCGAAGATTTGTTCATCACACGACCTAACCTCATGCGTTCTTCATCTATACTTCTCTAGATTCTTAACTGACTCCACTTTAAAATGAGCTCATGAAAAAACCCTCTAGTTACGGAGGGTTTCTTCATGCATGCTTATATTTTTGGAAGTTCCCTAATCTCCATTGTCGTATCATTACCGCATAAAGGACATTTCAAATCCTCTGAGGCAAAATCTTTTCTCATCCATCCATTACAGGTTGAATCACTGCAGCTATACACCTCTGTATCCATCATTTCATTCTCAATTTTGTCATCTTGACCTTTTCTATTAAAAAAAATGATAAACGCCTCCTATACAATTTTTGCTGACCTTACTTTCAAATATAAAACACAGACAGCAGATTCATTCCATAATGATAAAGCCAGTACAATCCTTATCATCTGAAACATCACTTCTATTTTATAGTATGAGCAAAATGTGAATTTTTAACAGAATAAATCTGCTGCTTAAGCGAATTAACTTTTAAAAATGAAATAAGAATGGCAGCACAAATGGGATTACAATCGCTGTCAATATAGCCGCAAGACCCATAGCCACACCAGATACGGCCCCTTGTAATTCTCCTTCCCTTGCTGCCTCAGCCGTTCCAATTCCATGTGCGATCGTCCCCATTGAAATTCCTCGTGCAAACGGGTGATACACACGAAACCTATTCAATATCCACGGACCAAACATGGCTCCCATTATACCGGTTATCATCACAATAGCTGCAACTAATATACTGTCAGCACCAATAACCTTTGCTACTTCTGCCGCAACTGGGATTGTGATAGATTTAATACTAAGTGAGAGGGCTATCCAATTGGCTAATCCCAATAGTTTTGCAAGCAGTACAGCTGATAGTATCGTTGTCACACTTCCTGCAAAAATGCCGGCAAATGCTGGAAACAGATTCTGAAAAAGAATCTTTCGGTGCTTATATAACGGTACAGCTAGAGCAACTGTTGCCGGTCCCAATAAAAAAGTCATGATATCCTTTGCCATTTGGTATTCATGATAGCTGATTTGGCTGAGCAATAAGAACAAAATAATGATAGCTGTGCTTAAAAAAACCGGTGTGGTAAAGGGTGATGGATACTTATTCGAAATCTTTATCGTGAACAAGTAGACGATAATCGTTAAAACGATACTATAAACTGTGATGATGAGATTCAGTTTTAACCTCCTCCTTTTTATAAATCAGTACCTGAGCAAGCGTTCCTGAAAATAATAGTCCAATAAATGTACTGATGAAAAGAATAAAGAGCAACGCTAAACCACTATCAATAAAAAGCGTTCCTAGCGTCATCATCCCTACAGATATAGGAATAAAAAAGAATGCCAGGTGTTTCGTAAGAAGAGATGAGGCCGTTTCTACCCATTGCAATCGGATAACTCCTGACCATAAAGATAAAAAAAGAATGACCATCCCTAACACATTTCCCGGGATTGGAAGAGCGAGCCACCCACTAATCATAGCTCCCAGTTGATTTATTGTAATCAAGAATACAACCTGAAATAAAATCAAGACTATTTTCTTCACTCAAAAGGCCCCTTTATTTAAGAATAAAGAACACCTTCATTATACACTCTTCTGTGAATAATTTAAATATTCCGAATACGAAATGTATACGGTGATTTTAATTTAGTACGTTTCCTTATGCTAATAACCATAAATATTTAGAAGTTCTAAATAATCGATATAAATCACCCTTGTTCACATTTTATCCATATGATTACGCTTTATTTTTTTATATCTTATAGATAGGGAGGGGAATTCATTGAAAAAAATTCATAAGATATATATTCTTTGTGCCACTGTTATCATTTTAGGTATAGGTGCCGGTATATCCTTTTTTGTTATAAGAGATATGACATCAACAGTTCCAGATGATACCACACTGGTGACAATGCATAATGAAGTATATGACTTTTCTAAATCAGACAAAAAATTAAAATTAGTTGAATTTATGTATGGTCATTGCCCTGATATTTGTCCTACTACTACAATTAGAATGAATATGTTGAAAAAGGATTTAGAAAAGGCCGGGGTATTCGGAGATAAGATTCAATTTATTACCGTAACAATTGATCCATATCGGGATACTCCAGAAGAATTGCTGAAGTATATGGACACTTTTGAAATCGAAGACGATGGAAACTGGATATTATTAACGGGCGATCAGAATAATATTAAGGAAGACGTTCTTGAGATTAAGGAATTAGGAGAAACCTTCCAATTCCAATATAGAGACCCGGGTGATGGATTCTACGTCCATAGTACATTTGTGTTTTTAATTAACGAAGATAATCGATTTATTAAGAAATTCCCAATGGGAGAGGACTTTAATAAAAAAGAAGTTTTTGAAACCATAATGGATGAAATCTAAAAAGAAAGATCATTCAGTGAGGGATTATAGCATCCCTCACTGATTTTGGCTGGATAAAATCAATGACCGGATTTTTACTACAAAGACTGGATCCAGTTAATGTTTTCTTGTGTTCCTCATCTTCCAGCAAATGAATCATCGTTTTTGATCTCGGTGCTGTAAAACTTATCTTAATACCGGAATTTTTCAACTTATGGACTAAATCAACCAGTTGCTTACTTGGCATACTAAAAACCCCTTTAAATGATTTACTTTAAATTTATTCTACTGAAAAAATATGAAAAAATTATGAATATCATTCAAATTTTTTCATTCTTTTACCTTATCTTTATAAAATACAATGACCCTAAACCAATTTCCTGCCCCAATTCTAATTTTTTAAAAACTTTTTTAAAAAAAGCCCCATATTGTAAATATTCTTTCAAATTTCTGCTCATTCTTTCCTGTTTTTCCGATTTATTCGCCCTTCTCCATGGAACATGGTATAATCTGTTCATCTTTAGTTTTGGAGGCATAAAAGTAAATGATCACTGTCAGCAATGTTGGTCTGCGCTACGGAGACCGCAAATTATTTGAAGATGTTAACATTAAATTCATACCAGGTAACTGTTATGGATTAATCGGCGCAAACGGTGCCGGTAAATCGACTTTCATAAAAATTTTGTCTGGCGAAATCGAACCGCAATCAGGCTCTGTCCAATTAGGACCTGACGAACGCCTAGCTGTCTTAAAGCAAAATCATTTTGAATATGAAGAGGAGGAAGTTCTTAAAGTAGTCATAATGGGGCATACCCGCCTTTACGAAGTGATGCAGGAAAAAGACGCTATTTATATGAAAGCAGATTTTACTGATGAAGACGGAATGAAAGCTGCCGAATTGGAAGGTGAATTCGCGGAATTAAACGGATGGGAAGCTGAATCTGAAGCTGCAATCCTTCTTAAAGGTTTAGGAATAGAAGAAGAATTACACGCAAAGAAAATGGCCGATATCTCAGCGGCAGAGAAGGTAAAAGTCCTCCTTGCACAGGCATTATTCGGCAAACCGGATGTTCTGTTATTGGATGAACCGACGAACCACCTTGATATCAAAGCCATTCAATGGCTTGAAGAGTTTCTGATTAACTTTGAAAATACCGTTATTGTCGTTTCCCATGACCGTCACTTTTTAAATAAAGTTTGTACACATATCGCAGATTTAGATTTTGGCAAAATTCAAATATACGTCGGCAACTATGATTTCTGGTATGAGTCAAGCCAATTAGCTCTAAAAATGGGGCAAGATGCAAATAAGAAAAAGGAAGAAAAAATTAAGGAACTGCAAAATTTCATTGCGCGGTTTAGTGCCAATGCATCCAAGTCAAAACAAGCTACATCGCGTAAAAAATTACTCGATAAAATTACTCTCGATGATATACGCCCTTCTTCGCGCAAGTATCCGTATGTCGGATTTACACCAGAGCGAGAAATCGGAAACGATTTATTGCGTGTGGAAGGACTTACGAAAACAATCGATGGAGTAAAAGTACTTGATAATATCAGTTTCATTATGAATAAGGATGATAAGATTGCTTTAGTCGGCGCGAATGAAACGGCCAAAACAACCCTATTCAAAATATTGATGGGTGAATTAGAGGCAGACAGCGGTACCTTTAAATGGGGAATTACGACTTCCCAAGCCTATTTTCCAAAGGATAACTCGAAATACTTCGAGAACAGCGATCTAACTCTTGTCGATTGGCTACGCCAATTTTCACCTAAAGATGACAGCGAAAGCTTTTTAAGAGGGTTTTTAGGGAGAATGCTGTTTTCCGGTGAAGAGGTTCTCAAAAAGGCAAGTGTCCTTTCCGGTGGAGAAAAAGTACGCTGTATGCTTTCTAAAATGATGCTAAGCGGCGCAAACGTTCTTTTGCTTGACGAACCGACGAACCATTTAGACTTGGAATCCATAACAGCTTTAAATAATGGTTTGATTAATTTTAAAGGCTCAATGATTTTTGCTTCCCATGACCATCAATTCATTCAATCGATCGCCAACCGCATCATCGAATTAACACCAAAAGGCATGATAGATAAACAAATGGCCTATGATGAGTATTTAGAAGATACAGAATTACAGAAACAAATTTCAGAGATGTATTTATAAAAAAAGCAAAGGGATTTCCCTTTGCTTTTTTTATGTCCGTTTTTGTTTTTTACGGGAGGACGAAACTGCTTTCACACCAGTTTCTGTTGTTGTGGTTCCCTGCCCTTCCACTTGTGATGAGTTAAGCCCTATCGTAGATGGATCCTTTTTACGTTTTCCCATGATGACACCTCCACTTTTATAGTGCCACTTGCAAAAGGGAACTATTCGTCACTTAGGATCTCTTTCTTAGATTCTTAAGGTATTCATGATATTGATCATCCCTAGATAAAGCAACCGTATATTGCCTTTTAATAAAAGTTTCCGCGTCAAAAAAGTCAGAAAAGTTCATAGGGAGTGTTCTTCCGTTATGCTCTACAACCCATTGATTTAGGTATTTACGAATAAACCACTTTTCCCTGCTGCTATTTTCGTATAAAGCGCCTTCAGGATTATTTTTTACATTGTGCTGATTTTTCGGGGCATCTAATTTCGATGGCTCAAGCGGGAATACTTCATTAACAAAA
The DNA here is from genome assembly GCA_937902115.1 of uncultured Bacillus sp. GTDB lineage: Bacteria > Bacillota > Bacilli > Bacillales > Cytobacillaceae > Bacillus_BD. The sequence goes on from CALGSR010000198.1 coordinate 19,336, forward strand.
AGCATATAAGCTGCTTCATTCATAGCACACCCAGATGCTTTTGCATGTCCTCCACCGCCGTATTGCCCTGCAATGGCTGACACATCAATATGATCGTGTATCGTACGGAAACTCACCTTTTTCCCACCCATATTTAGAATCGCAATATAATCCAGGTGACTATTTTCTTTTCCAAGTTCATTTCCCAATTCAGAATGATACATTTCAGCATGAACAATCCCTACACAGTGTTCCCCAATAAACGATTGAACTAATTCACGATTTTTCTTTCGAATGTAGCGATTAATCTTTTCTTCTTCCATCTTCAATAGCTGCTGTTCAAATTCATTAAAATTAAATGATTCACTAGTTTTTAATCGTTCAAGCATTTCCCCCTCAAACTCATCAAACGATAGTAAAGAGAATAAATCATTCAGCTGTTTTGCTTTAATTAACTGATTTTGTTCCCATTCCCATGTATCATATTGGCGGATTAGTTCAACAAATTCATCCAATCCAGGTGCATGCTCTATTCTGTTATTTTTCAATAAATAATCATAGAATAAAGACGTAGCAGAGGTCAGTCTGCCGTCATCGTACTGAACCGTTACGGATGCCCAGCTATACTCATTCAAATGCAAAGCGGTTTTATGATGGTCAATGAACTGTACCTTCCCTCCTGCATTAATCATTTTATCAATTCGCTTACTATTTGCTTCGTTCACTGTTAAGTCTGTAATAAATAGAGTTTCTTCATTTATTTGTTCAGCTTTCATTGATTCTAAATATTTTTCAACTTGCGTATTAATTCTTGCGACAGAATTGTAGTGTACCTCTACATGTTCCCCAAACGCAATTTTTGCTAGAATGCCACAGCCAACTCCATCTAAGTCATTATGGGTAAATAGATGAATCATTGGAACCCACCTTTCAATTTCAATTAATATGTATTCACAGGCCATTTTCATGCTAATTCCCATCGTTCATTTCCTTTTTATGCCTTATATGAAAGATTATATCTAATCCCTTCTATTGTCAAAATAAAACCATTCTTTTCAATGAAAAATTCCTATAAAGAAGCCAAATTAAGCCTTGTATAATAATGATAATTACACAAATATTAGTGTAGAAAGCACATTTAGTGAACATTTATTAGGATAAACGTCTTATATAACAGTTTACTTGCATTTCTTTATAATTATAGTACAGTTTTATAATCAGTGTTTAAATTATATGATAATTTGCAAAAAAGCAACTATGATCAGTACCCATAAAGCCTTTGTAAATCAACATCCTTTTACAATTCACAAAAAGTTCATTTATAATGTGATTACTTTCACATAAATCTGTTATACTCAATTTATTAAAACAATTAAACAGTTTTTTTAGTTAATCAAAACTTTCGAGGTGACCTAAGATGGAACAATGGAAAGGTTTTACAACTGGCGTTTGGGACAAAGAAGTGAATGTACGTGATTTTATTCTAAGAAACTACACTCCTTACACAGGAGATGAAAGCTTCTTAGCAGGTCCTACAGATTCCACAACAAATCTTTGGCAACAAGTAATGGAATTATCTGAAAAGGAACGTGAAGCTGGCGGTGTACTGGATGCAGATACAAAAGTCGTATCTACTATCACTTCGCACGGCCCTGGATATTTAAATAAAGAACTCGAGCAAATTGTTGGTTTTCAAACAGACAAACCATTTAAACGTTCGTTAATGCCTTTTGGCGGAATCCGTATGGCAAAAAGCGCTTTGGAAACAAACGGTTATGAATTAGATAAAGAAGTCGAAGACTTTTTTACACATACTCGTAAAACTCACAACCAAGGAGTATTTGATGTATATACTCCTGAGATGAGAGCGGCACGTCATGCCGGTGTTATTACAGGTCTTCCTGACGCGTACGGACGTGGACGAATTATCGGTGACTACCGTCGCGTTGCCCTTTACGGTGTTGACTTCTTAATGAAAGAAAAGCAAAGAGAGTTTACCTATATTGGCTCTCGTACGATGAGTGATGATGTGATTCGTGATCGTGAAGAATACAGTGAGCAATATCGTGCACTAAAAGAATTAAAACAAATGGCTGCTTCTTACGGCTATGATATTTCGCAACCGGCAGCGAGTGCGAAAGAGGCCATTCAATGGGTGTACTTCTCTTATTTAGCTGCTATTAAAGAACAAAACGGTGCTGCAATGAGCCTTGGCCGTACCTCTACTTTCTTAGACATTTATATTGAAAGAGATATCCAAAATGGAGTCCTTACTGAACAAGAAGCGCAAGAATTAGTTGACCACTTCATTATGAAGCTACGCTTAGTAAAGTTCATGAGAACTCCAGAATATAACGAATTATACTCCGGAGACCCTACTTGGGTTACAGAATCTATCGGCGGTATGGCATTAGACGGCCGTCCATTAGTAACGAAGAACTCATACCGTTTCTTGCATACGCTTGATAACCTTGGCCCTGCACCTGAGCCGAACTTAACCGTTCTTTGGTCAAAAAATCTTCCAGAGAAGTTTAAAATTTATTGTGCAAAAATGTCCATTAAATCAAGCGCGATTCAATATGAAAATGACGATATGATGCGAGACAGCTATGGCGATGATTACGGTATTGCCTGCTGTGTATCAGCGATGAGAATCGGAAAACAAATGCAGTTCTTTGGCGCACGGGTAAACCTTGCGAAAGCAATGTTGTATGCAATTAACGGCGGTGTTGACGAAAGATACAAGGAGCAAATTGGACCTGCTTATCAGCCAATTACTTCAGAATACCTTGATTATAATGAAGTCATGCAAAAATTCGATGTCATGATGGATTGGTTATGTGAACTTTATGTTAATACATTAAATGTCATTCACTATATGCATGATAAATATTATT
>CALGSR010000199.1 GCA_937902115.1 uncultured Bacillus sp.
GTTAAGGAACCGGCAAAAACAGCGCCCGTGCAATCCGGCTCACACACTGTACAGTACGGGTGACTCTCTCTTCAATTGCAGGAGCAGCGACCGCGGGTGCACTGACCATGATATTTGAAATTGGTCTTCGCATTCCTCATGGTGGAGTATTTGCCATGTGGCTTGTGGATGGCGGAATTGAAAAGGTTCTGCTTTATGCCTTGGCAATACTAGCAGGAACCGTCGTAACAGCTGTTACGGCAGGGGGTTTAAAAAAGAAAATCATCGCCTAAGTTAGAAATCTGTGCATCATGGCTGCAACATTCTTCAATGAACAAGGAGGAAATGATGTTTATCTTTTATGCTTTCATCTTGCTGCTTATTGCTCAGCGACTTGCCGAGCTGCTGATTGCGAGACGGAATGAACAATGGATGAAACAAAGAGGGGCGAGGGAATTTGGTCAGACCCATTACCGGTTTATCGTTTTCTTTCATTCCCTGTTTTTTGTTTCATATTGGATAGAAGTTACGGTATGGGACAGCGCCTTATCACCAATTTGGCCCCTTCTTTTGACGATCTTTCTTTTCACTCAGCTGGTGCGTGTTTGGGCACTTACTTCCCTAGGGAAATTCTGGAATACAAAGATTATTGTCCTGCCAGGAGCGTCTGTTGTACAAAAAGGACCATACCGCTTTTTGAAACATCCTAATTATATGGTCGTCATACTGGAATTTATCATTATCCCACTATTCTTCCAGGCTTATTACACAACTATTCTCTTTACCGTGCTAAACTTGTTAGTTTTATCCATCCGGATTCCAGCGGAGGAAAAAGCATTAAATGAATTGACAGAATATCCATTGAAATAGGGACAAGAATTTGTCCCCTTTTTAAGTTGTGTTAAAGGTAAATGTTTATATTGAAAAAAATATTTCGCTAAAACTTTAAAAAACCGTAGCAATAAAAAATACACTGTTATATAATTGATTTATATATTAATATAATGTTATATAACATAGTCACACACAACTTAAACCGGAAGAGAGGTAATTGAAGATGAATAAAACAGATTCAATCGCACGAGAAATTCTAGGTTGGGAAACAGTTTCTAAAGGCAGTTGGTATGATGGCGAAAAAGAGTTCTTTGTAAATAAAGCATATTTTAAACCGGAGAAATATATGGAGCATGCATTGTTTATTGTAAAAAGGTTAGAAAAATATGGCTTTCAATATCAGGTCAATGGAGAAAGCGAAGTCTACTTTAATGAAACAATAGGAATTGGAAATACACTACCTGAGGCAATTATAAATGGTGCCTATTCTCTTATCGAAAATCAATCCATCTCTAAAATATGATAGCGCTTTCATATTTATTGAAAATGTGAATGAAGAGGCTGTACAAAATTGAATCGTTAATTTTCTAAGCGGGCAGGAGTGTTTCTGTTCGCTTTATTTTTTATCGAAAACTTTTCTTTGAATCCTATCCTGCGGCATGGCAGCAAGACTCCAACCAAGTTTTTTCCTCACTTAAATAACATCCTTTCTATTTTTTATACTTTATTGTATAATAAGTATGACAATGTGGAAAAAATCTATAGGAGATTTCCTCTTATGGCAATAATAGAATACGTACGATTCCACTAAAGAATTGAGGTGAGCAAGGTGGAGCCAAAATTCCATTCAACGAAGGATAAGATTCTTGAGTTATTAAAAAAAACCGGTTTCATGTCAGTTAATGATCTGACTGAACGAATAAATATTACACATATGGCCATTCGCAAGCATCTCAACCAATTGGAAAAGGATGACCTCATTCAATCAAGTGAATTGAAGCAGCCGATGGGCAGGCCGCTTCAGCTTTATTCGTTGGCAGATAGAGGAGAGCGGCTTTTTCCAAAAAATTATGAGGGGATTACCCTTGAATTTCTCCATGACATAGAGAAAAGCTATGGTGCAAAGTTAGTAGAGGAACTGTTTAAGAAAAGAGAGGGACGGTTAACAGAAGAGATTTCTGCGAGGCTAACCCATCTACCGGATTCAGATAAAGTAAAAGAACTGGTTCGGATTCAAAATGAAAAAGGGTATATGGCGGACTTTACTCAGCTTGAAGCCAACACATTTGAACTCGTTGAACATAACTGTCCGATCCTGGCTGTTGCACAAGAATACACGGTAGCCTGCAGCTGTGAAACAAGAATGTTTCAGGAAATATTGAAAAGCCATTGTGACACCTCCAATTCCATCAAATGTTATGAGGTGTCTATTTTTTGGGCTATTTATCAATAGTTAAGGTACTGCAATTGTCCAAAAAAGAAACACCCTCTGCAAAAAAAGAGGGTGTTTTTCCTATTCAAATTGAATGATTATTTTGCAGCGCTGTAAAGTCTATTGACTTCATCCCAGTTTACAACGTTGAAGAAAGCGTTGATATATTCTGGACGTTTGTTTTGATATTTTAAATAGTAAGCATGCTCCCAAACATCAAGTGCAAGGATTGGAGCTTTGCCTTCAGAAAGCGGACTGTCTTGGTTAGGAGTGCTTGTAATAGCAAGTTGACCGTTGTCAACAACAAGCCATGCCCAACCAGAACCGAAACGAGTTGTCGCTGCTTTAGCAAATTCATCTTTGAAATTTTCATAGCTTCCGAATGCTTTGTTGATTGCTTCAGCAACTTCGCCACTTGGTGCGCCGCCAGCGTTAGGAGCAAGAAGATTCCAGAATAATGTGTGGTTCGCATGTCCGCCGCCGTTGTTGCGTACTGCAGTGCGGATGTTTTCCGGAACTGCATCAAGGTTTGCGATTAAATCTTCAACTGATTTATTTGAAAGCTCGTCATGACCTTCAAGTGCTGCATTTAAGTTATTC
>CALGSR010000200.1 GCA_937902115.1 uncultured Bacillus sp.
TTGCCGCCTGTTTATCATACATATAGCCTAAAATATGAACTTTTCGTTTTCTCGTAAAATCATAAGCTGAGATTTCAATCCCCGGAATAACGGTTATACCAATATTTTTTCCCAATTCAACGGCAGTGGAAGTTCCCCTTACCGTGTCATGATCAACAAAACTAAGATGGGTCACACCGCGTTCCTTTGCCATGGAAAGAACTTCTTCCACCGTATTGGCCCCGTCAGAAAAAGTAGAATGAACATGTAAATCAGCCTTCAATTCTCTCACCTCAAAGTCGTTTCATTTTTAGCTTGAATATGAAAAACCTTATCACAAAGCCCTTCCATGAACTCTAAATCATGGAAGATCCCTAGCAGAGTCGTTCCATTGTTCTTTAACTTTTCAATGATTTCCCGTACCTTTTGCTTGGAATGATTGTCTAAACTGGCTGTTGGCTCATCAAGCAGCAGGAGCCGCGGTTCTTTTACAATGGCACAGGCAATATTTAAGCGCAGTTTTTCTCCTCCAGAAAAGGTATTCGGATAGTTGTCCCAAAGCCCTGGATCTAGTTCAAAATGAGATAAAGCCTCTTCTGCAGCTGTTCTCGCCCTTTCCGGTGCAGCCCCCATTTCAAGAAGCGATAATTCCACGAGCTCCCTGGCAGTTGTTCTTGGCATGACATTTAGGAATTGCGACACATAGCCAATTTCATATTTTCGTAAGTAAATGATCGTTCGTTCCGAGGCATTGGTTAAATCTAAAGGACCAAACTTTTGTGATTGATACCAGATTTCCCCTTGTCGCGGAAGATACGTACGATAGATACTTTTTAAGATGGTTGATTTTCCACTGCCGCTTTTCCCGACTATGCCGAGAAACTCCCCTTTTCCCAAAGAAAAACTAGTATTGTCTAATGCCTCCACCTTTTTATCCAAATGATGAATGGTAAATGCTTTACTGAGGTTTTTGACTTCCAGTAATTTTTCCATGCTATCCTACCTTTCACCATATTTTTTTACAAATTCTTCGATTGGTAAATGAAAATCGTTGATTCTTTCTTTTATTTCTCGATAGGTCCAGTCCCACCACTTCATCACCTCTAATTGCGCAATGATCTTAGTGGAGAATCTTTTCCTAATTACCTTTCCTGGGACACCGACAACGATGGAGTAGGCCGGGACATCCTTTGTCACCACGCTGCCGCTGCCAATCACCGCCCCATTGCCAATCGTAACCCCTGCTTTAATAATCGCCCCATGGCCGATCCAAGTATCATGACCAATCGTCGTAATGACACTAGCTCTTTTTTGAAAAAACTTCTCATCATCCTGTTGTGCAAAGCCATACATCTTTTTTCTGTATGTAAAATGATGCAAGGTCGGCCTTTCCAGAGGATGATCCGTTGGCCCAATGCGAACCATGGCTGCAATATTGGAGAACTTTCCAATCCTTGCATTTTGCGCATAACAAAATTCCCCGGTATAGGAGTAATCGTCCATTGTCACATTCTCGAAAAAATTAAATGATCCCACTTCTGTATACATGCCCAATTCGGTATTGCTTAACTTCACATTCTCGTGGATCAGCGGCTCTATTGTTAACATCTTTTCCGCTCCATTCATCGATAAATTGTCCTTGTAATAATTTGACCGTCTACCATCGCCGTTGTCACGCCTGGATAATTATCAACGTTCTCGATAATGATAATGTCAGCCTTTTTCCCTTCTTTAATGGAACCAATCAAATGATCCATTTTTACAGCTTTAGCCGGATTCAATGTGACAAACTGGAACATTTGATGCAGATCCTGGCCATATTTTTCATGCATATGGAAAATCGAATGGAGCAAGGCAGCTGGATAATAGTCACTGCATAGAATTTCAATCGCATCGTTCATGATTGCTTCTGCCGCAGACAGATTTCCGGAATGGGAGCCGCCTAACAATATATTTGGCGCACCAGCAATCGTTTTTAATCCCATTTTTTTCGCCTTTTTTGCTACTTCCAATGTTGTAGGAAACTCACTAATCGTCGTTCCATAGCTTTGCACTAAATCCAGCTTTTCACATGAGTCATCATCATGGGAGGCAACGGCAATCCCATGATGCAACGCAATTTGAGCAACTTCCTTCAGACGATCGATTGTGAGCTTATCTTTCATTTGATGGTTGGCAATAATTTGATCTGCTTGCTCATCGGTTAACTTTTGGTATCCTTTGATCGTTTTTCGATAGATTTCCAGATCGCGATATTGGCCTTGTCCGGGTGTATGGTCCATAAACGAAACTAAATGAACCTTTCCGTTTTGAATATTTTCAACCAATTGGTCCACTTGGTCCATATTATCGATTTCATACCTTGCATGCAGCCTATTGCGAATCAGATGCTTGCTGCCATGGGTTTTACTAATTTCTTCAATTAAACGATTCACATTTTCCGGGGTGCGAATTAATTTTTGGGAAAAGGAATCATCCTTATAGATCGACAGCGAATGGAACATTGTCGTGATTCCATGACTAACAAGAATTTTTTCCGCTTCACGAATCCCTAGATTAAAGTCCATTAAACTTGTCGGTCTTGGTGATACAATTCCTTCAATATAATCGGAATGAATATCGACAAATCCGGGGGAAATATAGCCGCCATTCGCATCTATTTTTCTATAATCCTCATAATTTTTGATTTCTTCGCTCGGAATGATTTTCTGAATCAGATCATTCTCTATTACGACGGCATGATCCGTAATAATTGACTCTTCGGTTACGATTTGACCATTAACAAGTAAATACACAATATCTCTCCCTTATAAAAGTGAATAAACAAGCTGCTGGGTATAGGCATGCTGGGGGTCTTCCAAAATTTGATCGGTTAAACCTTGTTCAATAATCGTTCCGTTTAACATCACGATCGAGCGGTCGGCCAGCATACGAATAACCGCTAAATCATGTGAAACAATAATCATACTGATTCCCAATTCACGCTGAATCTTTTTGATTAAATCAAGCACATTGGCTTGTACGGATAAATCAAGACCTGTTGTCACTTCATCCAGCAGCAGGATGGGCGGGTTATTGGACAGTGCTTTCGCAATTTGCACACGTTGCTGCATCCCTCCAGAAAAATTCCGCGGTTCTTCCTTCATGCGGAATAGAGGAATCT
>CALGSR010000201.1 GCA_937902115.1 uncultured Bacillus sp.
TAGCAACCTTCCAGGCTTCAGGACCCGACTCTAAGTATTCCCATGTAAATTCGTCGGTTCTTTCCATCATAAATTGATAATATAACGGTTTCGGATCATGGTCATTAATCAGTTCCATTGCTTCACCAGGGTTTAATGAATCAAATGTATTAAAAATAATTGGATGTTTTTCGCGCGGCGGATAATCGGGTGCTTTGACAGTTGCAGTAAATGTTCTCACATGAACGCCTCCTTCAATTTGTTACCCTTAGTTTATCCGTTTTGAACAATTAACATCGTGACACCTATCACAACTATTATGTGATTTTGATCTCACTTGTGCACACCGCTGACCTGTGCAGGTAAAATAGACAGTACGGATTCAATGATATGCCGTTCTTCCATTTGATTAATTAAGATTTGCACCTTTCCTTTATCCTCATGTGTTCGAATCAGACGTCCAATCCCCTGTCGTAGTCTTAACAGCATATATGGCATGTCTACCTCGACAAATGGATCTTGAACCGCTTCCCTTTTGGCAGTAAATACCGGATCATTCGGAGGAAATGGCAGTGAAAAGATGATCACATTTTCTAGAGAGCTTCCTGGTATATCGAGTCCTTCCCATAAATGAACCGAACATAAAACCGAATCAATTTCATTTTGAAAAGAAGAAACAAGGGTACTAATTTCTGCATCTCCTTCAAAATAAATAGGAAAAGGCAAATCAGACGCGCAAAATTGCTTGAAGGCAGCTAATTCACGCTGCGAAGAAAATAATACCAATGTCCGTCCGTTTGTTTTCTTTAATTGCTCCTTTGTATAAGCCATTTTCGCCGCTAAGTCTTTATCAGCAAAGGCTGGCATTTCAATGATCATATTTTTATCATAGGCAAATGGAGAAGCGACGGTAAAGGAGAGATAATCCTCGATACCGAGAGAATTTGCCATATAAGAAAATGATTTGGATTCAGAGAGCGTTGCTGACGAAAAGATATACGGTTTTTTATTGGAGAACACCTTTTCCTTCATTATCTCTTGAACAAGGCGCGGCATGATAACGAGTGTTCTTTCCCCATCATGTTCTTCAAACCAAGTAATTCCTTTTATTTCTTTTAAAAATAATGATAATGAATAAGAAATCTGTTCCAAATATTCTTCGACAATTTTTAAATCGTAAGCATTGATCGAAAACATTTCACTCTCAAAGACAAGTTCCTCCTCAAGTGAACTGATTAGATGCAACAGCTTTTTTCCTGATCCTTTCAAGCTTTCTGTTTTATTAACGGTTAATTTATCTGAGCCCTCATTGGAAAAGGAGGACTGCTCTAATTCATAGAAAAATAATTCATTTTGTGACAAAACATCCTCGATTAATAAGAGTGTCTTTTCTCGTACATCGTTCGCCATTAATTTCGTTAACAGTCTCTCCATTATTGTTTCACTGAAACGATAAGTGAGTGCTTTTTGACTGGCGAATTCCAATAGATGACCCTCATCAAAGACAACACAAGAATGTTCCGGGAGCAGTGGAAGCTGCCCTTCTCGTTTTCTCGAGTCCTTTGTCCATATATGCTCCATATAAAAGTCATGTGAGCAGATAATAATATCTGTTGACTTCCGGTACCAATCTCGATGCAGCGTCTGACCGCAGCGGTGCCTTCTTTCACATGTAAAGCAATCCTCGAGGGAATCCCAGCCAACCTGTGACCATTGTTCATCCGTTAATACTGGATAATTCCTTCGATCCCCATATCTTTCAAATGACTGCATCGATTGATTGCCGTAAATAAATTCAGGTAGGTTGTCATAGATTTGATGAAAATCCTCTTCATCACTAAATGAAATCAGCTTGTCCAATTTATTTAAGCATAAATATTGATCCCTGGATTTCGCAAGCCGGACATCAATATTCAAGTTTAAAGCATTCTCTAATTTAGCAATATCCCCTTCTTTTTTAACGAGCTGTTCGATTAACGTCTCGTCTGCACAGGCAATAATCGCAGGGCTGTTAGTGTATCTTGCGAAACATACAGCATATAACAAATAGACAATTGTTTTTCCAGTCCCAACACCTGCCTCAGAAAATATGACTTTCTTTTCTTTAAATGCTTTTTCAAGTTGAAAGGCCATAAAGATTTGTTCATCTCTTAATTCAAAACCGGCGTCAGGAAGTATGTCATAAAAAACATCCCCAATCCATTCACCTAAACGGTCAAAAAATGAATCTGTTTTTGTTAATTCAAATGGTAAACGATTATTCAAGAAAGTCCCCTCCATTTTAGCAGCAAATGCGGCAGTTACCCTATATCATAATATGCAAAAAGAAAGCGTCTTTCTGCGAAAGACGCTCTTTATCACAACTGTATTATTATACCAGACAAGCGATAAGAAATGCATTGTTTAAGCTGTTTTTTTTAATGGTTTGCAAGGTCAATCCTAACGGTTATCCTTGATTCATTACATTTTTTTTTGAACAGCTTCATTCAAGTTTTTACTTCCACTGTATAATCCGGTAGCAGACAGTCCGACCATTAATCCAATAATTAAGCTTTCCTTAAAGGTATCCAAAAAAACAAAGCCAAAAAATAAACCCAATGCTAATGAAACTAATGGGCTGAATTTACATGGCAGCCCTGCTCTTTTGACAACCTCTACAATTCCAATGATAATGGGGATTACGACAAATTGATAAAACTCAAACATTGTATTCCCTCCAAATAAATACATACTGATTTCTATGTTCAGTATATGATTGGTTTTGGAGATAGAAGCGGCAAAAATCCCTATAGCTTGTCTTTTAGTGAAAAATGAGTGCCATGAAGTTATTATCTTTCACGCGGAGGTCTTTTCCCCCAATATTGATAATAATCGGTGCGGATAAATCCATTAAATAGTTTCCGCTTTTTTGTTGCCTTTTTTCCATAAAAAGTTTCAAACTGCTCCTCAGACGTTAAGATATAGATCGACCAAGTATCAAGAACGGCAAATGCCTGTCCCATTTCGCGATACATTTCACGCACGGCTTCCTTCTCACCAAGGCGCTCCCCATATGGTGGATTGCCGATAAGCACACCGTATTCCTTCTTCGTCGTAAAATCCTTTACCTGCATTTGTTTAAAGCTGATCGCATCACCAAAGCCCGCTTCAAAGGCATTCTCTTCTGCAATTTTCACAAGCCGGTGATCAATATCGGAGCCGGTAATATCGAGTGGCTGATCATATTTTGCCAAATCTTCAGCCTCTGCCCGTGCTTGCTCCCATACCTTTGCATCAATCCAGTCCCATGTTTCAGAAACAAAATCTCGGTTGAATCCAGGGGCAATATTCTGCCCGATCAAGGCTGCTTCAATTGGAATCGTACCTGAACCACAGAATGGGTCAACAAATGGTCTGTCTGGATGCCAGTTCGTCAGCATTACGAGTGCAGCCGCCATTGTTTCTCTTAGTGGTGCTTCTCCCTGTGATATGCGATAACCTCTTTTGTGCAGAGCACCGCTCGTATCGATCGTAAGTAGCGCAATATCATTATGTAGTGACACTTCAATTTTAAAAAACGAGCCATTTTCCTCAAACCATGTTGTTCTTTTGTAATGACTCTTCAGCCTTTCGACAATTGCCTTTTTCACGATTGCTTGACAGTCTGAAATACTAAATAGTTTTGATTTAACTGATTTCCCGGATACCGGAAACTCCGCATTTTCCGGTAAAAAGCGCTCCCATGGCAACGCTTTTGTTTTTTCAAATAATTCATCAAAACTTGTCGCTTTAAATTCTCCAACCTTTATTTTTATCCGTTCCGCTGTTCGTAACCAAAGATTGCTGCGGGCAATTGCCGATTCGTCACCTTTAAAGCTGATTCTTCCATTTTCAACTTTACACTCGTATCCTAAAGCCCGGACTTCCTTTGCTACAAGTGCTTCGAGTCCCATAGCAGCTGTTGCAATTAAATCATAATTTGTCATATTTTCACCCTTATCCCTTGCATTTATCCTGCTGTTGCACGATGTTCCTCTGCAGTAAAGCAGGTTTATCAACAATATCTTTCATTTCTTTATGCATGAAAAAAGCCGACCCGGTTTACAGGAGTCAGCCTTAATATTATTCATTTAAATCAGACATTAATAACGCTCTGTAAGCCATGTTTTGTTCCTTCGTACTGCAATCGACCCTTAGTCTCGTACTCAGGTGGTAATCATCTATCTACAGATAAGTCTCCTCATCTGTCTTTCTCTTCGTTCATTTCCTCCAAGAAAGTGCCCCTACCATAATTTGGGTTTCTCGCTCGCGGGGTTTACCTCGTTCCACTCTTTCCATTTCTGAAAAGACTCCGTCACTGTGGCACTTTCAAGGTAGTCATACCATATCCTGCTTGAGGACTTAGGTATTTTCCCTGCCGTCAGCTTAAATATCAGCTGCCCTGGCTTATTTATTGGCCAGGCACGAACACTACAAGCATCTCAGCCTGTGCGAGCATGGACTTTCCTCTGCATGTCAAGCATACAGCGATTACCCGAACGTTATTAATGATGACAATGAATATTATAGTGAATCTCTGCACAAATAGCAATAGTAAATCATTCCAAGAAGGAAATCCATTGGTTACTCGTACAATTTGCTGCCAAAAACATGTTTTTCTAAATTTGATAACCGTTTTAATATATCAAAATTGGTTGTCCCTGCAGTTTGTGTCGCAGGGCGTCTCGATGCTTCCTCTACTTGTTTCTTCAAACGCATATTTTCCTGTTGCAATTCTTCGATTTCCTGATGAAATGTTTCGTAATCTTTTATTATATAATCAAGAAATTTATCGACATCTTCTGCTTTATATCCTCGCATTGCTGTTTTGAATTCTTTTTCTAGTATATCCTTGGCTGTTAATTTCACCTTATCAGACAGCATCATTTTCACCTCAATCATTACCTATCATCACTAACCATTTTTTCAAAAATATCCTATTTTGTCAATTTATCTTTCTATTATACATATAAGTACAATAAAACAAAAGCCTGACTGACAAAATAATGGGTCATTCCCAAAAGTTTTGTCAACCAGGCCTATTCATTGCTTATCTAAAAAATCCAGGTCGTGGTCTTACGCCGGGTCCAAATCCCGGGCCGAAGCCAGGACCAAATCCCGGGCCAAAGCCAGGTGCGGCACCTGGGCCAAAACCTCCTGGGCCGAATCCACCGGTTGGTGCTGGCGGCGGTCCCGGAACAGCTCCAATATCCGTATTTGTAACCTCGTTAACAACAGATGTCGTGTGCGGGAAATGATGTTGATGCTGGTAGTTAATGTGGTTCACCGTTGTTGTGTGCGAAGGATGCACATGCGGAATAATAACATTTTGACATGTATGATTCACGCAGCATTTTGTTGGACTGACTTGAGCGGGACATACCGTTGTAGGACAGCATTTAGGTCTGCAATACATACTTATTAGCTCCTCTCTTCATAAGTTTTTCTTTACATTAATAACCTATGATGGTGAGGGGCATCTTGTACTAATGAAATAACCTATTTTTATCTAATGAAATTACCTTTACAGCAGTGTATAGAAACTATCTTTAAAACTAGTGAAGACGACTGCCGTTAAACAAACAACCACAAAGAATAAATATAAAATCGTTTTATACATTTTATCCGCCTCTCAAAATCTCCTAATATATTCCCATACCATAAGATATTTTACATTCATCTATTTGGAGAGACAACAAGAAAATAACAAAAAATTCGACAAAGATCGCAACCGTCACTTTTTAGACACATTCAAACCTTAATGTTAGCTGCAATTTTTATTTTTAAACGGTTAATTCGTTTCAATATCTCTTCTTGCACAGAAATCACGTCTTGTAAGGACAATGCCCGTTCCGCATATTCTAATGCCAGATCATATTGTTTTAGGCGATGTTCAAAAATTTTTGCCAGTTCAATGCATGCTTCCAACTTTATCTTCCCATTGCTTTGCCCCACAACTTTTTCCCAAAGTTCAATAGCCCGAGGCCAATCTTTTTTCTTTTTCGCTTGAAAGGCCATGGCATGCCGAGCTTTCACTGCCGCCGCTTCATTCCCTTCAGAAAGCTCTGAAAACACCTTTTCGGCCGCCTCAGATTCTCCAATATAAGAATACCAGCGCCCCACTTCAAAGGTCTCTTGGGCCGTCTGTTTTCCGTCTACCCCAAGCAATTGATAGGTGAGATGCGTATACAAGGTGATGAGCGATAATATATCTAATTCATTATGCTTAAGAATGCCGAACATTCCTTCCGGATTCCTCCGCTCGATATAGTCAAAATAGATCATCGGCGCCAAAAAGCCAGGGATATCATCCTTTCGTTCAAAATCAAGGATTTCCTTTTCAACGATAGACAGTTTAATTCGTTCAAGGCGGTGCTTCCATAGTCTTCGTGCCGCATGATATAAATCGAAGTGTCCGAATGGCGGGAGCTTTGGGACATGCTCCCTTATAAGCGTATGTCTCGTTTTCACAGCCGGCCAGTCGAAAGCTTTCCCATTATATGTCACCATTTTTGCATAATCGATGTTCGTTAAAAAGCTGTGATAGAGCGGGACCTCTGAGCCGGGACGTGGGAGGATATGCTGTTTGAGCACTACTTCATTTTCTGTCACACTAGCATGTCCAAGGAGAAAAATTGTATTTCCGACACCTCCGCCAAGCCCTGTTGTCTCCGTGTCAAAGAAAAATAACTCCTCCGCACGATTTCCCCTCGCTGATAAGGGATGATTGAATTCAGCTTCATTCCAGGCAGCCACCGCTTTCTTGAATTCGAAAAATGGGTATTTGCCATGTTTCCAATCAAGCGGATACTTCACTTCTCTGACGAGGCAATAGTCTTCATCCAAAAAATAAGGCTGGACCCCGTGCTGGTGCCAAACCTCGGCAAACGGCTCTTCTGTTGCAGTTTTGAATACCAGAGGCTGCTTTATTTCTTTTTTCCCTGTACCTGAGCCTGTGATATGCGGTTTTAAACGGTTTAACTTATTTCGAATCGACATGTCAATTTCACCTATCATAAAGTATTGGCTTGAAATAATGATATCAGCCTGAGTACGTCTTGTTTTGCACTGTCCGCTGACGTATCGGTACCAATGCAAGCCGGGCAGCCCTCAACACAGGTACAGTTTTTTATCATTTGCCCTGCTTCCTGAAAGATCGTTTCCATTCCCTCGTATATTTTTTCACTTAAACCAATCCCGCCTGGATAGCGATCGTAAAAGAATATCGTCGGCTTTTCATTATGAGTTGCCTTGACCTGCGGCACGACATGAACATCGCCTGAATCACACATAACAAACAACGGAGCAATCGATTTCAGGCTATGCGCCACACCGATGAGACCTTGATCAAGCCTTTCCTTACTCATCCCACCTGCATCCTTGTGCAGCGAAATCCAAGCGGCACTTGTATGCAGTTCTTCCTCCGGCAGGGAAATCGGACCTGAGCCGATATTTTCATGGGTTTCAAATTTTATCTTTTTAAATATTGTCGCCATGGCGAGGACACTAACATCACCATAACCGATTTCCACGTCATCAAAGGTACGGAGTTTATCTTCTTCAAGCACCTTTAATTCTACTGCCAAATTGGCATCTGTATAATAATCAACATCCACTTCACGGACAAATGCTTTCTTCTCTTCCCAGTCCAGTTTCTCTACCTGGTATTGCGTACCTTGATGTAAGTAAATCGCTTCTTCATGTAAAAGAGTCATCGAGGAAAATCGATCCATCTCTCCAATTACCTTCACATTTGCCACATCAGAATAATCAATAATCACAACATTTTCCTGGGAGGCCGAGCGCAGCGAAATATTATGGGCTGGAAAAGAATCATTCATCCAATGCCATTTCGCTCCGTTTTTAAATAAAATTCTTTCTTCGGCCAAATATTCAAGAACCTCTTCCGTTTCAAAAGTGCCGAAATTCTCTCCCGCTTTAAAAGGGAGTTCATATGCAGCACATTTAATATGATCAATCGCGATAATCAAATTATCGGGATTAATCCGCGCTGTTTCCGGGCTGCGATTGAAAAAATAATCGGGATGCCTGATGATATATTGATCAAGAGGATTGGAACTGGCTACCATGATAACAAGCGAAGTGCCTCGGCGTCTTCCGGCTCGCCCCGCCTGCTGCCAAGCACTAGCAATCGTTCCCGGATATCCTGTCATAATACACACCTGTAATTGGCCAATATCCACTCCAAGCTCTAGTGCATTGGTGCTTACCACGCCATAAATCGAACCATTGCGCAATCCCTTTTCTATGTCTCTCCGCTCTGTCGGCAGATAGCCACCGCGATACCCTCTAATTGATTTAGGTCCCAGCTCGTATTTCACCAATTCCTTCAGATAGGTCAGAAGAATTTCAACCCGTACTCTGCTGCGGGCAAAGACAATGGTTTGAATTTTATTTTTTAAAAAAGTCCCTGCCAGTTCCTTTACTTCGAGTGTGGCACTGCGGCGGATATTTAACGGTTTATTTACAATCGGCGGATTATAAAATAGAAAATGCTTTTCCCCGCTCGGTGCACCGTTCTTATCAATCAATACCATCGGCTTCTCCGTTAATTTCTCTGCCAGCTCTAATGGATTGGCAATGGTAGCCGACGTACAGATAAATATAGGATCACTGCCATAAAACGAACAGATTCTCCTTAAGCGCCGGATGACATTGGCAACATGACTGCCAAAGACACCGCGATAAATATGCAGTTCATCAATCACGACATATCTTAGGTTTTCAAAAAGAGAGACCCATTTTGTATGATGTGGCAAGATCGCTGAATGAAGCATATCGGGATTTGTGACCACAATATGTCCGGCCTTTCTCACCTTTTGCCGGATATTCGCAGGTGTATCTCCATCATACGTGTAACAGTTGATTGATAAATCGCCTTCCTGTATCAACTCATTGATTTCACTTTTTTGGTCCTGAGCAAGCGCCTTTGTCGGAAACATATACAGTGCGCGTGCATTAGAATCCTGCATAATGGATTGAATGACGGGAAGATTATAACATAAGGTTTTTCCAGACGCTGTCGGTGTCACGGCAACAATACTTTTCCTTTGCATGACCGCATCATACGATTCTTTCTGATGTGTATAAAGGGTACTTATCCCTCTTTTTTGCAATGATTCCTTTAATAAAGGATGAATCGACTCGGGAAATTCAATCACCCTGGCCTCTTTTGCCTCGAGCGTTTGCCAATGGACAATATTTTCCTTGAATTCTTCACTGTGCGTTAACTCAGTTATCATATTCTGCAAGTTCTTACGAACGTTCATCATCTCTCACCTCATTGTCTCTATTTTAGCGAATAAGCGTTCGTTTTAATAGTTTATTTCATTTATTTTTTTCTGAAACCTTTAACATATATTTAAAATGCTTTTTTAATAACATTTTGTTATAATTATATAGGTATGGGATTGTGATGGGGAGGCGGCATTATGATTAAAGAAGAAATTAAAAATGTATTATCTCATTTTACTCTTTTTCGTGAACTGAGTGATCATGAGATCGATAATATAGTCGATATTTCGATTTCCAGGGAATGGAAAAGGGGAAGTCACGTTTTTTTACAAGATGAACCGATAGAAAATGTTTATTTTATATACAAAGGAAAAATTAAAATCTATAAAACAGATGTGTCCGGGAAAGAACAAATTGTTTCTTTCTTAAAGGAAGGAGACATGTTCCCCCATATTGGTTTCTTCCGCAAAGGCGGCTATCCGGCTTTTTCTGAAGTATTGAGAGATGCAACATTGGTGGTCGTGCCGATCGCATCTTTTGAAAAGGTTTTAATCGAAAATCCAGAGTTATGCATCAAAGTATTCAAAGTCCTTGGGGAAAAAATTGTCGATCTGCAGGAGCGGTTAGAAGCACAAATTCTCAATAATACGTATCAACAGATCATTAAACTTCTCGTAAGGCTTGGCAATATTCACGGCAAAAGATTAAGCGATGGCCGAACCATGCTGCCAAGTGAATTTACCAATCGTGATTTAGGTAATATGATTGGTACAACAAGGGAAACGGTAAGCCGGACATTGACAAAGCTAAAAAAGGAAGAATTAGTTAAAAGCGATTCCGGCGGTAATTTACTCTTTGACTCCGTTATACTATCAGAAGAGCTGATGTCATAAATTATCTGTTTGAAATCGAATAAGGCTGACTCCACTTCGGAGTCAGCCTTATTTTCTAAAACGTTATTTTGAAAGCATTGCTTCCATATCTTCTTGAGCAGTACCAATTAATTTTAAGTTAAATGCATTTTGTAATACGTCCATAACCCCTTGTGAAATAAATTCAGGCGGTTTTGGTCCAATGCGGACATCTTGAATTCCTAAGCTGAATAAGCCAAGTAAAATCGCAACCGCTTTTTGTTCGAACCATGAAAGAACGATACTTAAAGGTAGTTCGTTGATTTCACATTCAAAAGCTTCAGCAAGTGCTTTTGCGATTTTAACTGTTGAACCAGAATTATTACATTGACCAAGGTCGATATAACGTGGAATATCTGTACCTGGCACAGTACCATAATCAACATCATTGAAACGGAATTTACCACAGGAAGTAGTTAAAATAACTGTTTCAGGAGGTAAAGAAGTTGCTAATTCACGGTAGTATTCTCCACCTGGTCCTGGTGCGTCACAGCCGGCAATAACGAAGAAGCGCTTGATTTTGCCGTCTTTTACAGCTTGAATGATTTCAGGAGCAATTCCGAGTACCGTTTCATGGTGGAAGCCTGTTAGTAATGTTTCATCAGACTCGATATTTGCTTCGGGAAGCTCTAATGCACGATTAATAAGCGGACTGAAATCATCGCCTTCAATTTTTTGTACATTTTCAAGACCAGCTACTTCATAAGAGAACATACGATCTGCATATGTGCCTTTAATTGGCATGACACAGTTTGTAGTCGCTAAAATTGCTCCAGGAAATTTTTCAAATAAACGGCGTTGGTCATACCAAGCTTTACCGATATTTCCTTTTAAGTGTGCATATTTCTTTAATGCCGGATATCCGTGAGCAGGAAGCATTTCAGAGTGTGTATAAATATTAATACCTTTTCCTTCTGTTTGCTGTAATAATTGTTCTAAAGCGAAAAGGTTATGTCCAGTAACAACGATCGCTTTTCCTTCAATTTTATTCTGTGTTACGCGAATTGGTTCCGGAACACCAAGAAGGTTTGTATGTGCTTCATCCAGTACTTCCATCATACGAACAGCAGATTGTCCAACCTTCATCGCCATTTCAATATGTTCTTGTACATTAAAATTTGAGTTTGTTAGTGTCATATACAATGCTTCATGTGTTGTCGCATCAACGAATGGATCTGTAGCTCCTAATTGATTTGCATGGGTGCGGTAAGCAGCAATCCCCTTTAAGCCAAAAATAATTGTGTCTTGCAAACTTGCAATGGTTTCGTCTTTCCCACAGACTCCCACTACTTTACATCCACCTGATGGTGTTTGTTCACATTGGTAACAGAACATTAATAAATCCCCTCTTTCAGTTAATCTATTGTCATTCTAACGGCTTTTACTCGTCCAACCTGTGATGTATATCACTTTGAAAACGTTGTCATAAAATGTTCACATTTTCAGCATTTTCACTGTTAAAAATGTATTCACACTATCCACGTTTAAAGAACAGTCACATATATCCCCCTCATTTAACAAAGCTTAAAAAGTAAAAACGGTCTTTTGAAAAGACCGTTTTGTCTATGCTTTAAACATTCCGCCAAAGCCTTTCACAACAGAAGATACCTGGTTGACGGCATTCATCATTTGTCCGGCGGTATCTACCATTTTATTGATATCAAGTGATCCATCCTGCCCTTTAAAGGAGTTCAACACCGATTTCATCCCAGTTGGTTGTTTTGCTAAAGAAGAGCCCTTTGGATAAGGATTCATATAGGAAACTCCATTTGGCGCCATCTGCTGCTGTGAATTCATTACATTTTGCTCCGATGGGTTGAGAGGATTTTGAAATACATGCTGTACCGGAGTGCCATTTTGCTGTGAATAAATGGATCCCT
>CALGSR010000202.1 GCA_937902115.1 uncultured Bacillus sp.
AAATATGCCAAGGCGCATTTGATTATCGATTATAGAAGGTAGGATAGTTGCTCTAATTGAGGTGAACTGTTTGTAATGATGAAAAATCAATATGTTACGATAAAAGGAACAAAGGACGGCTTAACACTGCATCTGGATCATCTATGTTCATTTGATGAGTTAAAAAAAGAGCTGCAAACGAAATTATCAGAAACGGCCCGTACACAGGACGCGAATCAGTTAATCAACGTGAAGGTGCAAGCGGGATACCGCTATCTATCAGATGAGCAAAAGGAAGAAATTAGCGAGATTATTAAAAGGAAAAAGAATTTTATTGTTGAGCGGATTGATTCCAACGTGATGACAATCGAAGAAATTCAAAGAATGAAAGAGGAACAGGAGATTATTTCTGTTTCAAAGATTGTCCGTTCAGGACAGGTGATACAGGTGCCCGGTGATCTTCTTTTAATCGGTGACGTCAATCCGGGTGGAACGGTAATGGCCGGCGGTAATATTTTTGTAATGGGTGCATTAAAAGGGGTCGCCCATGCAGGCTGCTATGGAAATAAAGAAGCTGTTGTGGCAGCGGCAGTGATGATGCCTTCCCAAATTAGAATTGCTGCGTACATTAATCGCGCCCCTGATTATGACAAGGAGCAGGAAAAAAGGGAAATGGAATGTGCTTACATAGATGAGGAAAACCAAATTATTGTTGATCGATTGCAAGTTTTAATGCAGCTAAGACCGAATTTAACGAAATTGGAAGGGGGATTCTAGGATGGGAGAGGCGATCGTCATAACATCCGGGAAAGGAGGAGTTGGTAAAACAACCACCTCCGCGAACATTGGTACAGCATTGGCACTTCAAGGGAAACGCGTATGTTTAGTGGATACTGATATTGGTTTGCGTAACCTTGATGTGGTGATGGGACTTGAAAATCGTATTATCTATGATCTAGTCGATGTACTTGAAGGACGGTGTAAATTACATCAAGCGCTTGTGAAGGATAAACGGTTCGAGGACCTTCTCTTTCTTCTCCCGGCTGCCCAGACAAGTGATAAAAATGCCGTAACACCGGAACAAATGAAAGAGTTGATTACGAACTTAAAGCAAGACTATGATTATATTCTTATTGACTGCCCTGCAGGGATTGAACAGGGCTATAAGAATGCCGTTGCCGGTGCCGATAAAGCGATTGTCGTGACTACACCTGAGGCTCCATCCGTAAGAGATGCCGATCGTATCATCGGTTTGCTTGAAAAAGAGGAAAACATTGAACCGCCACGTTTGATTATTAATCGAATTCGCAGTCATATGATGAAAGACGGCGATATGTGGAGTGTCGATGATGTGGCCAATCATTTATCAATCGAATTGATTGGTGTGGTGGCAGATGATGAAGAAGTAATTAAAGCTGCGAACAGTGGGATTCCAATTGCTTTTAATCCAAACAGTCGTGCCAGCATCGCCTATAGAAATATTGCAAGACGGATTTTAGGTGAATCGATTCCGCTGCAACAGCTGGATTCACAACCAAAAGGCGTATTTTCCAAACTAAAACGATTATTCAGTGGTAAGTAAACCGGGGATAAGCATCTCCGGTTTTTTTCTTGATCCTGAAGTTTAATCGAAGATCGACAGCTTGAGTCGATGTCATAATCTTGGCCCCCAAATCATAAACTTGTACTACTATTACGGTGAAAGAATGGTGGGGAGGATCATGCATTCAAGAAGGGATGAGATTCGCAAAAGGATTGAGAGACGAAAAAAAGAACGGGAGAAAGTGTCGAAACAAATGGAATCCCCGATTCCATTGGCTGAGGATGAGGAAAGATATGGTTTCCAAAGGTTGGAATCCTATGAAAGCGGTCCGGTTGAAGAAGAAAATCACCCGCTCTTTCGTAAGGAAGTATGGATTTTTAAGATTCTCGCATCTGTTTGTCTCGTCCTGATCATTGCGATCGTATTTCGCAATCAATCACCTACTCTAGATCCGGCACGAGAGTTTGTCACAAAGTCAATGGAAGAGGATTTTCAATTCGCGGCCGTTTCAAAATGGTATGAAAATACGTTTGGTGAACAATTGGCTCTTCTGCCTACTAGTGATACAAGCAAAGAAAATGAAAACCCGAAAGAAATACAGTATGCCTTACCTGCATCAGGAAAGATATTGGAGGAGTTTGGCGAAAATGGCCAAAGAATCACGATTGAAATTGGAAAGGATGCTGCTGTGGAGGCCATGAATGGAGGCTTTGTCGAATTTGTTGGACAGAAGGAAGGCTTTGGCAATACAGTTATCATTCAACATGCAGACAAAAGTGAATCCTGGTACGGAAATATGAGCAAAATTGATGTCAGCTTATACGAATATGTTGAAACGGGTGCGCAAATCGGAAAAGCAACAGTACCGGAGGATGGCACAAATGGCTCCTTTTATTTTGCGATAAAGGAAGGAGAGCAGTTTGTCGACCCCATCCAGGTGATCCAGCAGAACCCGGGTGAATCTCATTGAAGAATGTATTCAAAGTGTTATCCTGTATCCAAATCCACCCTTTACTGTGGCTGATGATTGCTTTAGCAATTGTAACAGGAAATTTTATTGAGCTTTCACTATTTTTACTCATTGTGATTATTCATGAACTCGGACATGCTGTTGCGGCATCGTATTTATCATGGCGGATCAAACGGATATACCTCATGCCATTTGGCGGGGTGGCAGAGATGGATGAGCATGGCAACCGGCCGATAAAAGAAGAAGCGATTGTGATTCTCTCGGGGCCCTTGCAGCATGTATGGATGATGGGACTCAGCTTTCTTTTCTATCAATTCTCATGGATGCCGCTTCATCTTTATGAAAAATTTATTGAGTTTAATATCATGGTGCTCATTTTTAATCTTTTGCCAATTTGGCCGCTCGACGGTGGAAAACTCGTCTATTTATGGAGATCGATGAAGGAATCCTTTCCACTTGCCCATCGTAGAACGATGGCGATATCTTTCACCAGTTTGCTGGTTTTCACACTCATGGTGCTCATTCTCCAGCCTTATAATTTGAATATCTGGGTCATCGTAGCTTTTCTTTCCTTTTCCCTTTATTTTGAATGGAAGCAAAGCCGCTATGTATTCGTTCGTTTTTTACTAGAGCGGTACTATGGGAAAAAAATAGACTTTCAAGTATTAAAGCAGATTCATGTTTCAGAGGATGAATCGATACTAAAGGTATTGCAAAAGTTTCAGCGTGGTTATAAGCATTTAATTATTATCGAAAAAGAAGACAATGAATCCGTACAGCTTGATGAAAATGAAATTTTGCATGCTTATTTTACGGAAAAAATGTTATCAGCGAAAATTGGAGAGTTGCTTTATCCTTATTAAATAGGGATAATAAAATAGTATAGTAAATGGAAAAATGAGTGGAGACCGATTGTTTCCGCTCATTTTTGATTGGTAAAGTGAGGAATTCAGTTTGAAGCGATTAATTATTAATAGTTTGACGCGGGAGAAGCGATATGCTTTTTTGGATGAACAAAGGGTAGAACGCCTGTTTGTTAAACAGCCTGATCATGGTTCTCTTGTCGGGAATATTTATTACGGTACCGTGACAAAGGTGCTGCCGGGGATGAATGCAGCCTTTGTAGATATAGGGGAAGAAAAGAACGGTTTTATTCATCGTGATAAGCTGGCTTCATTTGTTTTAGCTGATGATGAGAAGGCTGTCAAGGAAAACCGCAGTATTTCCTCTTATGTCCATCAAGGAGAAAAACTCCTTGTACAGGTGGAAAAGGATGCAACCGGAACAAAGGGGCCTCGTTTGAGCGGCGTGATTGAACTGTCTGGTGAACATTTAATTTATATGCCGAAGGGGAAATATGTTGCAGTTTCGAAAAAAATTCTCCAGCCTGAAATCCGCGAAAAGTGGCGCCAATACGGATATGGTGTAAAAAAAGTCGAAGAGGGTCTGCTTTTCCGTACATCTAGCGAATCTGCTGCCGAAGAGGAAATTGAACAGGAATTAGAAGAACTGCGAACAGAATACCAAAGCCTTGAACGTCAGGTGCTAGGAATGAGAAAACCGGCAAAGATTTTTGAGCGTGATCCTTTTCTAAGTGATTTAGGTGAGGAAATTAAGACGAATCTTAATCAGGTTGAAATCATTACAGATGATCACGGGCTGCTGGAAAAACTACAGCATCAATTCTCCGCGCTGCCAATCAGTCTTTACACAGGAAAAGAAAATATCTTTTCGGTATACGGATTAGATGGTGAACTCGAAAAAGCATTAAAACGGATTGTGTGGCTTGATAAAGGAGCTTATTTGGTGATTGACGAGGAAGAGGCCTTAACCGTTATCGATGTCAACACCGGGAAATTTTCCGGAAAACAGGACTTAGCAGATACGGTGCTGAAAACGAATCTTCTTGCAGCGGAGGAAGCGGCAAGGCAGATCAGGCTGCGTGATATTGCCGGAATGATTTTAATTGACTTTATTGATATGAAAACGGAGAGGGATAGAGCGCAGACTTTAAAGAAAATGGCTGCTGAGTTGAAAAAGGATGCACGCAGGACCAACTTGATTGGTTTTACCCCACTTGGAATTTTGCAAATGACTAGAAAAAAGACAAAGGTGTCCATTTCAGAGTCGATGCTTGCTAAATGTCCGGTATGTGAAGGGACAGGACGAATCATGAGTGCAGAAACGATTGCTTTCCGCCTGGAACGAGAATTATTTGAATACCGAAATCGAGATGTGGATGTGGCCACAATTGAAACAACGGAAGAAGTGAAGCAGGTTTTCTGCGGAGAGCATAACATCCATAAAAAAAGATTAGAAGAAATTCTGGCTTTTACAATCGAGATTCAAACAGAAAAGCATGCGAAGCCATACTATCGAATCCTCCAGCTGCACTAGTTATTCAAAAATAATAATTGACATAAGCTTTCTTTTTATGATAATATTCTTATGTTATGTTTGTAGCACCCGTGCTACAACCGCACAGAACAGGTTTTGAAGTGTTTGCTCTAAGCAGAACACCTGCAATTGGCGAGTCTTAGATTATAAGGAGGTGCAGTTATGTACGCAATTATTGAAACAGGCGGAAAGCAAGTTAAAGTAGAAGAAGGTCAAGCAATCTACATTGAAAAGCTAAATGCTGAAGCAGGCGAAACAGTTACTTTTGATAAAGTTCTTTTCGTTGGTGGTGAAAATGTAAAAGTAGGAAGCCCAGTTGTTGAGGGAGCTACAGTTACAGCTAAAGTTGAAAAAAATGGTAAAGCTAAAAAAATCATTGTTTTCAAATATAAAGCGAAGAAAAACTACCATAAGAAGCAAGGTCATCGTCAGCCATACACTAAAGTTGTTATTGAAAAAATCAACGCGTAAGGTTCCATTACGATGATTAACATTACGATAAAACGTAAAAAAACAGGTTCCATTCAATCGTTTACTATGAACGGGCATGCATTTTATGCTGACCATGGTCAAGATATTGTCTGTGCCGGAGCATCTGCCGTATCGTTTGGTACGATCAATGCTGTTCATGAATTAACAGGAGTAACGCCGGAAATCGAGCAGGGTGAAGATGGTTTCTTGAAATGTGTCATTCCGGAAAAACTTCCTGAATCCGTTCAAGAGAAGATTCAACTCCTCCTCGAAGGGATGGTCGTTTCCTTACAAACGATTGAGGAACAATATGGTGAACATATAAAATTAACCTATGTAAAGTAGGAGGTGGAATACATGTTACTAAAATTAGATCTTCAGTTTTTCGCATCTAAAAAAGGGGTAGGTTCTACTAGGAACGGACGTGACTCTATCGCAAAGCGTCTTGGCGCTAAGCGTGCGGATGGACAATTCGTAACAGGCGGAAGCATTCTTTATCGTCAACGCGGTACGAAAATTTATCCAGGAGTAAACGTTGGCCGTGGTGGTGACGACACTCTATTCGCAAAAGTTGATGGCGTTGTTAAATTCGAACGTCTAGGCCGCGATCGCAAACAAGTGAGTGTATACCCTGCAGCACAAGAAGCATAAAATCATTCGAAAACTCTAACCGAATTGGTTAGAGTTTTCTTTTAATTTACTTAAAAGTTTCACCCGTTTAAATGACAATTCTATTTGAAGGGGATGACCGATTGTCGAATCTTCATCTCAAACCAGCTAAAATACAATTTTTTTCCTCCAAATTACATACTCAGTCAAACTTTTTTGATATACTAGCAGGAAGTAGTCTTCTCTTAAATATTTGTGTGGGAGTATTATTTTATGATAAAAAAGGAATGGGATACAGTTGCCATGCTTCGCCATGTGCGTCATGACTGGTTAAATAAACTGCAATTAATTAAGGGGAATTTAGATTTAAATAAAGTTGACCGTGCTCGCAGAATTATTGAGGAAATTGTCATTGAAACACAAAATGAAACAAAGCTTTCCAATTTAAATATTCCGCAATTTACGGGTATCTTGCTTACACATAACTGGGCTAACTATTCATTTCAGCTTGAATTTGAGGTAGTGAATGATATGCGCTGCAGCGGACTTGATGATGAAGGACTTTCTAAGTGGAGTACGGCGTTCTTTACATACCTAAATGAAGCGGTGCAGCAATATGCGGACAATCATTTAATGATCTCGATCGAACCTGAGCCGCAAGGAATTCGTTTCTTTTTTGACTTTAGTGGAATAATAGAAAATATAGCCCATATAGAAGATTTTCTAGAAAATACTTCTTTTGGCAAAATGGAAAGACAACTGGAAATCACAGAGCAGGATTTTACATTTGAATGCTTTGTTCCGAATAAGAAAGAATAAAGAGTTTACTCAAGGCTTGCTTTGTGTAAACAGGAGGAAAAAAGCTTATGTTTGTCGATCAAGTAAAAATATATGTAAAGGGCGGAGACGGCGGGAATGGAATGGTCGCTTTTCGTCGTGAGAAATATGTCCCAAAAGGCGGACCTGCCGGCGGAGATGGCGGAAAAGGTGCGGACGTCATTTTTGAAGTAGAAGAAGGATTGCGTACCTTAATGGATTTCCGCTATAACCGCCATTTTAAGGCACCGCGCGGAGAACATGGAATGTCGAAGAATCAGCACGGAAAAGGTGCAAAAGACATGGTTGTCAAGGTGCCGCCAGGTACAGTGGTAACAGATGTTGAAACGAATGTGGTGCTTGCTGATTTAACGGAGCATGGACAACGGGCTGTAATAGCCAAAGGCGGCAGAGGCGGACGAGGAAACAGTCGCTTCGCTACACCTGCAAATCCCGCTCCTGAGCTTTCTGAGCATGGAGAACCGGGATTGGAACGGGAAGTTGTTCTTGAATTAAAGCTGTTAGCCGATGTTGGGCTTGTTGGTTTTCCAAGTGTAGGAAAATCAACCTTATTATCTGTTGTTTCAGCCGCTAAACCAAAAATTGCGGAATATCATTTCACGACGATTGTTCCAAATCTTGGAATGGTTGAAACGGAGGATGGACGCAGCTTTGTGATGGCTGATTTACCGGGGCTGATTGAAGGAGCGCATTCAGGAGTAGGCTTAGGACATCAATTTTTACGGCATATTGAGCGTACAAGAGTCATTGTGCATGTCATTGATATGGCTGCTGTAGAAGGCCGTGATCCTTACCAAGATTATGTTACGATCAATCGTGAATTAGAAGAGTATAATTTACGTCTGACAGAGAGACCGCAAATCATAGTTGCCAATAAAATGGATATGCCTGATGCAGAAAAAAATCTCGAAGAATTTAAGAAAAGGCTTACAGAAGATCACCCGATATTTCCGATTTCTGCTTTGACTAAGAAAGGTCTGCGTGAATTGTTATTTGCAGTTGCAGATTTACTGGAGGATGCACCGGAATTCCCGCTTCAAGAAGAAGAGAACGAAGAGGCACACCATGTATTATATAAATATGAAGCAGAACAGAAAGAATTCGAAATCACAAGAGCTCCTGACGCCAGCTTTATTTTATCGGGAGATGCTGTTGAAAAACTGTTTAAGATGACAGACTTTTCGCGAGACGAATCTGTACGCCGCTTTGCCCGCCAATTGCGCGG
This sequence comes from uncultured Bacillus sp., assembly GCA_937902115.1. GTDB lineage: Bacteria > Bacillota > Bacilli > Bacillales > Cytobacillaceae > Bacillus_BD. The sequence goes on from CALGSR010000202.1 coordinate 8,032, forward strand.
AATGGGTGTTGATGAGGCTTTGCGTGAAAAGGGAGCCAAAGACGGAGATATCGTGAAGTTACTGGAATTCGAATTTGAGTTTATAGAGTAGCCTTCAATTATAACGGGGGAGAAGAATGAGGCAGGATAAAAAGCAGGATAAATCAAACAATAAGTTTTATTTAGTCAGAGAAGATGTCCTGACAGAAGCGATGAAAAAAACACTTGAAGCAAAGGAAATGCTCGAGAGAGGAAAGGCAGAGTCGATCGGGGATGCTGTCCAACGCGTTGATTTAAGTAGAAGTGCTTTTTATAAATACCGTGACAAGGTCTTTCCTTTCCACACGATTGTGAAGGAACGCCTCGTGACATTGTTCTTTTATTTAGAGGATCGCTCGGGAACTCTTTCACAGCTTTTGCAAATTGTTGCTTCATCTGGCTGCAATGTTTTAACCATCCATCAGACAATCCCCCTGCAGGGAAGGGCGAATGTTACCTTGTCTGTGAATACAGCAGGAATCGAGATGGATATAGAGGAATTGCTCGAACAACTTAGAAGGCTGGAGTTTGTAGAAAAAGTTGAGGTGCTTGGTTCCGGTGCGTAATGACACGCGCTTGAATCAGTGCCTTTTTTCTATATATAAGGGACAGGCTAATTGATAGAGATTCTTTCCTTATGTACATGATGAAAAATAAATGATAAAGTAAAGGTTATATGAAAAATTTAGACAATAGGGAGCAAAGAAGCGTGAAAATAGGTTATTTAGGACCAAGAGCAACATTTACTGATTTAGCAGTCCGTGCTTTATTTCCGGAGGAAGAGGCTGTTCCTTTTATAACGATTCCTGATTGTATTGATACTGTTGTCAATAATGAAATCGAGATTGCTGTTGTACCGCTGGAAAATGCGTTGGAAGGCACGGTCAACATCACACTGGATTATCTAATTCATGAGGTGGATCTACCGATCTGGGGAGAAATCTCTGCACCGATTCGCCAGCATTTCATGGTACATCCCAATCAATTAGAAAATTGGCGAACATCCCTGACGGCTGTATACAGCCATTCACATGCTATCGCGCAATGTCATAAGTTTCTCCACCATGATATAAAGGGAATCCCGGCACATACGATTTCTTCTACAGCTGCTGCGGCACAGTATGTAGCTGAAAATCCTGATCAGCCAATTGGGGCGATTGCCAATGAATTAGCGGCTAAAGAATATGGACTGGTTATTGCCCAGCACGATATTCATGATTTTAATTATAACTCTACCCGTTTTATTGTGTTATCAAAGGAACCGGTTGAGCTCCCTTTAGATAGCCCCATTTATAAGGGGCAGAAAACAACCTTAATGGTGACGCTGCCTGATGACCGCTCAGGGGCATTGCATCAAGTATTATCTGCTTTTGCCTGGAGAAAGCTGAATTTAATTAAAATTGAATCAAGACCAACCAAAACAGGTCTTGGTAATTATTTCTTTTTAATTGATATTGATACAGGGCTTGATGATGTATTAATTCCGGGGGCGATTGCGGAGCTGGAAGCACTTGACTGTCACGTAAAATTATTTGGCAACTATCCATACTATCAAATTCAAGCTAAATAAAAGATGGATGTCTCATAAAGGTTACCCGCCTTGTGAGACATCCATCTTTTTAATTACTGGCAATAAGGAAGTTTGCTGTTCTTAACGCCTTTTCAGCCTCGTCTAAAGCTTTTTCAGATGAAGCGCAAATGGTATGAAGATGAATGCCGTTGGTTAATTCTAATAAATATCCTGATTTCGTTTTCTTTACCTTTTCAATAAAATGTTTGACTTCTTCTCGGTTTGATACCTGTACAGAGGCGGTTAAATCACCATAAACAGGATGAACCACTTTAACATCCTTAACGGTTACGCCATAATCAACCAATAAAGATAGTTCCTCTTCCGTCCGTTCAGGCGGATGGGAACAAGCAATAATGCGTTCAAATACAGGCTCCTTTGAGTCATTCTTCATATAAATATAGCCCTGGCTTGTGGCAATAATCGGTTCGTTTCGTGCCTTTAACAACGAAATATCCCCGACTACTACCTGTCTAGAGACGTTGGCTTCTGCCGCCAGCTCACTCCCTGTTAAAGGGGTGGGACTGTTTTTTAAGAGATTGAGCAGCAATGCACGTCTTTCTTCCCCATAAATTTTCTTTCTTCCAGTCAATCTGCTGCCCCCTTTATTTGCTGCTTGTTTTTGCAATTTCGATCAATGTTTGTGCAAGTTGTAGACAATCTTGTTCACTAGTTTCACGTCCGAAAGAAATCCGCATCATTTCCTTCGCCGGCTTGTCGGGAATATTCATCGCCGTCATTGTTTTGGACGGTGATTTCAGGCCGGTACTGCAGGCGCTTCCCGTTGAAATAGCAAACCCGCGCCGATTACATTCTAGCATCGCCCACTGCCCTTCGATTCCATGGATTCTCATCGCGAGCGTGTGTGGCAATTGCTGATCGTCCTTTGCCCCATAAATTGTAACGATATCCTTGATTTCAGCTAAATTCGTAATGAACAACTGCCGCAACCGGGAAGTGTCCGCATAAATATCCTTTTGCTTGGCGGTCATTTTCTGTGCTGCGATCGTCATAGCGGCAATGGCAGGGACATTTAGCGTTCCCGGGCGAAAGCCATTTTCATGAGTGGTACCCGGATAATGCGATCTCCACGCAAGTTTTGGATTCACATAGCCAACCCCGATTCCTTTCGGCCCATAAAATTTATGTGCAGACATCGAAAAGCTGTCCACTGTCTTGGCAAACGAGTGTAAATCAATTTTTCCAAATGTATGAACAGAATCCGAATGGAATAAGATTCCCTTTTTCCGGCACCATTCACCGATCTCATGGATGGGCTGTAATGTACCAATTTCTGAATTTCCATGTTGAATCGCGATCAACACTGTATTTTCTTTCGTGGCGTTTTTCAGCTTTTCAATATCAATTCTGCCTTCTTCATTAAAAGGGAGAAGTGTTACCTCGCAGCCCTTTTCCGCTAAGATTTCCAAGGTGCTGCGAATTGAAGTATGCTCGGCCATACTCGAAATAATATGAGGCGTTCCCTGAATTTTTTGTGATGAAAGAAGGGCCTGTATGCCAAGGTAATTACTTTCAGAACCTCCGCTTGTAAAATAAATCCCTGATGACTCCACGCCAAGTATTTTTGCAAATTCACGGCGGCAATTCTCTAGAATTTCTTTGGCCGTACCCCCAAAATCATGCAGGCTCCCGGTGTTGCCATAGTATTCTGTTGCTGTTTTCACATAGATTTGAGCTGCTTCCAGATCCAGTGGAGTTGTGGCCGCATAATCAAAATATTTCAATATATTCCACCTGCTTTTATTTATTATTGTTCCAAAATATCTAAATAGTGATACTGCTCTCATGTTGGCGTACCCTATAGGGCTTCATTAGCACAAAGATAAATGATCATGGGCAATTTTATCGAGCAGAGTAATAAATCTTGAAAAAACCTTATTAATAGGTTTAAAGTATTAATTATAGTCTTAATTCTGTAACAATTGCCAGATGTAGGATGGATACAACTATTTGTGAAAAGTTCTACATCATTTGGTATAATTTATTTTAATACTTTGAAAACACTATTAAAGACAGACTTCATATTGAAGTCAATACATGGGAAAAGGAAAAAATGCTTGTCATTAGTTTAAATCTATGTAAATATATGTGTCAAGACACCTGTTAATTTGGGAAGGGTAGATGAAAGTAAATGCGAGGGAATGTCATCATAATTGGCAGCGGGATCGCTGCTTTACAATTAGCAAAAAAGCTTAGTCATAACTTGCATGTGATTGTGTTCACAAAGTCGGCGCTTACGGTTGGCAATTCATATTTGGCTCAAGGCGGCATTGCTGTTGCACTTTCAGCAACTGATAATGCTGAGAAGCACTATCATGATACCATGGAAGCGGGGCGCCATCATAATAATAGTGAAACGGTTGCGATGATGACAAAAGAAGCCCCTCGATTGATTAAAGAATTAATCAATGAGGGCTGTCCGTTTGACCGTCATGAAAATGGTGAGATTAAGCTTGGACTTGAAGGCGCACATTGTGAAAATAGAATTGTTCATGGTGGCGGAGATGCAACAGGCAAGACTGTGATTGACTTTTTAAAAGCACAAATAGATCATGTAACAGTGATGGAAAATAGTACGGTATATGAACTGATTGTATCGGAAAATAGATGTGTCGGGGTTAAAGTAAAAGGAACAGACGGAAGTACAACGCATGCGTACGCCGATCATGTTGTAATTGCAACAGGAGGACTGGGGCAAATTTATAGCTTTACATCCAGTGCCGAAACGATAACTGGGGACGGAATCGCTCTTGCCTATCGTGCAGGTGCTGAACTTTCAGATATGGAGTTTATTCAATTTCATCCCACCCTTATTTCTGCAAATGGAAAAGGCGTTGGTCTCGCTTCAGAGGCAATTAGAGGGGACGGAGCAAGGCTGGTCACTGAAGATGGAACATACATCATGGAAGAAGTACATCCATATAAGGACCTGGCACCAAGACATGTCGTTTCGCAAACGATCTATAAGGCGTTACAACAAGGTCATACGATTTACTTGGATATTTCATCCATTGATCATTTCACAGAAAAATTTCCAACCGTTGCTTCGATCTGTGTTGAGAATGGAATTGATTTAGAAAATGGCAAAATACCTGTAGTACCGGGCTGCCATTTTCTTATGGGCGGTATCCGTACGGATTTAAATGCACAGACTACGATTCCGGGACTTTATGCGATTGGTGAGGCTGCTTGCACAGGAGTACATGGTGCAAACCGTTTAGCAAGTAACTCCTTACTTGAAGGTCTTTATTTCGGCAACAGGCTGGCTCATTATATAAACGATAGTGCGCTGAATGTCAGAAAGCCGGATAGATGGTTAAGCCAAGTGAAAGCTGTTCGTCCTGCAATTGAATTACCAGATATGGAGCAGTTAAAATCATCGATGATGGATCGCGCCGGAATTGCCCGGACAAAGGAAAATCTGGAAAAACAATTAGAATATCTTGAAAGCCTTGCTGCACCGCAATGGATCGAAGCGGATCTGGAAGGATTAACAATAGAAGAACTCAATAAAGTATTTATGCTAATTTGTTCTTGGCTTGTTACAAAAGCAGCCTTAAAAAGGACAGAAAGCCGCGGGGGGCATCTTCGTTTGGATTACAATAGCGAAAATGCAGGCTGGGAGAAAAAACAAATTATTCAACAGATAAAGGGTGATCGGATTGAACAAAGTGAAATTACGCCTAATGCTGGAGCAATTCTTTCTGGAAGATATCGGTGAACGAGACGTATCCAGCGAATTAATTTTTGGCAATGAACAACGCGAAATTAATTTTAACGCAAAAGAAAATGGGATTTTTTGTGGTGAAGAAGTCATTCGTACGGGCTTTTCTATTTTAGACCCGAATGCTGTTGTTGATATGCAGGTTCGTGATGGAGACAGAATCGAGATTGGTCAAACCTTTGCAACAGTAAAGGGAAATGTTTCATGTCTTTTATCAGGTGAGCGTGTGGTACTGAATCTTGTACAGCGCATGAGCGGGATTGCTACGCAGACGAAAAAAGCAGTGGAAACATTGAATAGTTCTTTTACAAAAATTGTAGATACGAGAAAAACAACACC
>CALGSR010000203.1 GCA_937902115.1 uncultured Bacillus sp.
CCCGTACTCTACTGAAATAGGTTCCATTTTTGAAAATACAGCCGTTCCGGAATAACCTTTTCGTTCGGCGTAATTCCAGAACTGATAATAGCCTTCTAAATCAAGCTGTATTTGATTTTCCTGCAGTTTCGTCTCCTGAATACAAAAAATATCTGCATTCACATCTTTAAAGTAATCCAAAAATCCCTTTTTCACACAAGCTCTAATTCCATTCACATTCCATGAAACTAATCTCATCTGTTTTTTCCCCTTGTTCTATCTAATTACCATTCATTAACTAGCACAATTTTACCAAGCGCTTTATTATCTTCTAAATGTTGATGAGCGTCTGACACATCAGCAAAAGTAAACTGTTTTGGATCCATTAAAGGACGTAATTTTCCTTCATTTATTATAGAAGTGATATGATTTAAGCGCTCCTTATGCTGCTGGCGTTCATTTTCATGCATCATATGCAATAACATGAAAACAACATGGAATGTTAAGCCTTTTGAATGCAATGGTGTCAAATCATGTGTCGAGCGAGCTGCCACTCCTACCACCGTTCCATGTATAGCTGCAGCTTGAAACGAGCGATCAAGGTTTTCCCTGCCAACTGTGTCGAAAATATAATTAAACCCCTTGCCATTCGTATATAACTCAACATATTCCTGAACAGATGTTTCTTTATAATTGATGACAATATCCGCACCTAGTTCTTTGGCAATTTGCTGTTTTTCAGGTGTCGATGCTGTTGTATAGACTTTAGCACCTGCCCATTTAGCCAGCTGGATCGCCACATGTCCCACTCCGCCTGCCGCTGCATGGATTAAAATATCATCTCCAGCTTTAATTTTTGCCCGTTCAAATAGTGCTTCATATGCGGTGAGAGCGACCAACGGAATAGCAGCAGCCTCCGCCATAGATAAATTTTTTGGTTTATGATCGATGAACCTGACATCCGCCAACATATATTCACTTAGTGCACCTGGTATTCCTTTAAAACTTCCGGCACAGCCGTACACCTCATCCCCAGGTTTAAATTCAGTAACGCCTTCACCTGCTTCAATCACGATCCCGGCAACATCTCCTTGAAGTACTAGCGGAAACTCAGCTGCCACATCTGGAAATAGACCGCTGCGTGTTTTAGCATCTATAGGATTTACACTTGTCGCCTTTACATGAATCAATATATGCCCCGGCTTAATCTCCGGAATCGGAATATCTTCTACTTGAAAAACAGATGGTCCTCCGAAGGAACGAATAACTTGAGCTTTCATTCTTTTCTCACTCCTACTATGTATATCAGTACATTTTCCATTGTAGCATGAAAAGAGAGCATCATAACATTATGATGCTCTCCCAATACTCGCTTATTTGAAAATTACTGTTTCTTTTTCCTCAGCTAGTTGATGACGGATTGTTGCTTGAGCTGCAGCCAGTCTTGCAAGCGGCACACGGAATGGAGAACAACTTACATAGTTCAAGCCAGCTTCATAACAGAATTCAATTGAGCTCTTTTCACCGCCATGTTCACCACAAATTCCTGTTTTTAAGTTCGGCTTCACTTGACGGCCTAATTTAACTCCGGTTTCAACTAATTTACCAACTCCATCACGATCAAGGACAGCAAATGGATTTTCCGGAAGAACCTTTTCTTCAATATAAGTCTGTAAGAACTTTCCTTCTGCATCATCACGGCTGTAGCCAAAAGTGGTTTGCGTTAAGTCATTTGTACCAAATGAGAAGAAATCAGCCTCTTCAGCAATTTCATCTGCAGTAAGAGCAGCACGAGGAATCTCAATCATCGTACCTACCTGATACTCAAATCCGATTCCGGCTTCTTCTTTTACCTTTTCAGCCGTTTCAACAACAAGTTCACGCATCCGTTTCAGTTCATTCACATGGCCCACTAATGGAATCATTATTTCAGGTTTTACTGAAATACCCTTTTCTGTTAATACGACCGCTGCGTTACAGATTGCTCTAGCCTGCATTTCATAAATCTCTGGATTCAACATTCCTAAGCGGCAGCCACGGTAGCCAAGCATTGGGTTCATTTCAGCCAATTGATTTACCTTTTTCAAAAGTTTTTCCTTATCTTTTAATTCCGCTGAATCTGGTGCGGTAATTTGTAGCTTCGTTACCTCAACTAATAGTTCTTCCTTATCCGGTAAGAATTCATGCATTGGCGGATCCAATAAACGAACAGTAACCGGGTGTCCCTGCATCGCTTTAAAAATCCCTTCAAAATCAGCTTGCTGCATTGGCAGTAATTTGTCTAAAGCTGCTTGTCGTTCTTCTGCTGTTTCAGCAAGAATCATTTCTTGAACGGTTGGAAGACGCTTCGGATCCATAAACATGTGTTCTGTGCGGCATAATCCGATACCATCGGCACCAAACTCAAGTGCTTTTGCTGCATCTTCCGGTGCATCAGCATTTGCACGGACACCAAGGAATCTTTCTTCATCTGCCCAATCAAGCAATTGTTTAAACTCATTAGACAATTCCGGATCAATCATAGGAATTTCACCAAGGAATACTTGGCCGGTTGAGCCATCAATCGTAATGACGTCCCCATATTTTACAACGGTATCACCTACAGTAAACTCTTTTGCATTCGTATCAATTTTTATCGATTCACATCCACAGATACATGCTTTCCCCATTCCCCGTGCTACTACTGCTGCGTGGCTGGTCATCCCGCCGCGGCTTGTCACGACTGCTTGTGCAGCAACAATACCATGAATATCATCCGGTGTTGTTTCAGAACGAACAAGAATCACCTTTTTATCTTCATTTCCTAATTGTTCAGCTTCATCTGCATTAAATACGACAAACCCAGTGGCTGCACCCGGAGAAGCGGGAAGTCCTTTGGCAATTTGTTGTTGTGTATGATTTTCATCAATACGACGGTGCAACAGTTGATTTAATTGATCGGGATCAACACGCAATAAAGCGGTTTTTTTATCAATAACTCCCTCTTTAACCATTTCTACAGCAGTGCGGATTGCGGCTTGAGCCGTACGTTTACCTACACGGCATTGCAGCATATATAATTTACCGCGTTCAACTGTAAATTCGATATCCATCATATCTTTATAGTGCTTCTCAAGTAAATCACAAGTTGCTGTAAATTGTTTATAGACTTCGGGCATATCTTTTTCAAGTATATGGATAGGCTGTGGTGTGCGGATTCCGGCAACAACATCTTCACCCTGGGCATTAATTAAATATTCACCATATAGAATATTTTCTCCTGTTGATGGATCGCGGGTAAAGGCAACACCTGTACCTGAGTCATCGCCCATATTTCCAAATACCATGCTTTGAATATTTACAGCTGTTCCTAAATGGTCAGGAATTTTATTTAAACGACGGTAAACGATCGCTCTTTGGTTATTCCATGAATCAAATACAGCGTCAATCGATAAGAATAATTGTTCTTTAGGTTCTTGCGGGAAATCGTTTTTTGTATGCTTTTTAACAATTTGCTTATAACCGGTAATCACTTCCTGCCAGTCTTCCGCAGTCATTTCAGGGTCAGCGCTATAACCTTTTTGTTCTCTTACTTCTTCTAGATATTGTTCAAAATAAAAACCGTCAATCCCTAAAACAACGTTACTAAACATCTGAATAAAACGGCGGTAGGAATCATATGCAAAGCGAGCATTTCCTGTTAACTCGGCTACCCCTTTTACAGCTTCATCGTTCATACCAAGATTCAAAACCGTGTCCATCATTCCAGGCATCGAAAAGACAGATCCAGAACGAACAGAAACTAAAAGCGGATTCGCTGTATCTCCTAATTTTTTGCCTGTGTTCGCTTCTAATTTTTCTAGAGCAGCTAAAATTTGTGTTTCCACTTCATTAGAAATCTTTTTACCCGCTTCATAATAATCATTACAAGCCTGAGTCGAAATTGTAAAACCAAACGGAACGGGTAATCCAATGTTTGTCATTTCCGCTAAATTGGCCCCTTTTCCACCAAGTAATTCTTTCATTTCACTGTTGCCCTCATTAAATGAGTATACAAATCTGCTCATTATCAATGACTCCTCTCACTTTTCAATACGTCAATTATTAGGCTTGCTGTTTCTTCAACAGCTTTATTAGAAACATTTATGACCGGGCATCCGACCCGTTTCATAATCTTTTCAGCATATTCTAATTCTTCTAAAATTCTTTCGAAGCTTGCATAATTCGCTTCTGATTTCAAGCCCATGGATTTTAACCGCTCTTTTCGTATTTCGTTTAGTTTATCCGGAGTGATAACTAAGCCAACACATTTATTTCGCGGTACTTTAAACAACTCATCGGGCGGTGATATTTCCGGTACTAGTGGAACATTCGCTACTTTATAGCTTTGGTGTGCCAAATACATCGATAATGGTGTTTTGGATGTACGTGAAACTCCGATCAAGATAATGTCTGCGCGGCTTAACCCCCGCGGATCACGTCCATCATCATATTTTACAGCAAACTCGATCGCTTCCACTCTTCGAAAATACTCATCATCTAATTTTCTCATTAATTTTGGCTGATGCTTCGGCTGCTTCTCGAATTTTTTCTCAAAAGCAGTCATTAAAGGTTCCATTAAATCAACGGCAATGATTCCTTCTTCTAATGCACGCTGATCGATATATTCCTTTAATTCCTGGATAACAAGAGTATAGGCAATGATCGACTGGTTTTTACCGGCCATCTGAATGACTTCCTCTATATCATCTTTATGATCAGCATTTGAATGCCGGTGAATGTCCACATAACCACCATTAAATTGGGCAGCGACAGCTTTAACGACAAATTCTGCTGTTTCACCAACTGAATCAGATACAACATAAACGATTTTTTTCTCAGCCCGAATTTTGTCCACTTCCTTTTCTTGCATGCGTGATTCTTTACGATTCATTACGTCTATTCGTAAATATGTAAAGGAAAGTTTGCATTAAATGATTTATAAGATATCTTTTTTCATTATACTTCCTTTAAGTCCACCGGGTTATCAGTTAAAGTGTACTATTTTTAAGTATTAACCCTAAATATGTCATACTTATTATGTGTATAGAATAACACATTAAAAAACACTGTGGTACATTTTTTTTCACATAGAGAAACATTTCTTTAAAACAAGCAACTTTTAAAGGATAAGTAAAAATATTTTTCCCTTTTTCACCTATCCTTTCAATAATCACCCCATTACATTCACGCTTACAGGCAAAATAAAAATTTTGTTAAACTTATGTTAATTAAACCATAAGAAATACAGAAATAATGTTAAATTTCATTGAATCTTCCTCGTTTAATTATTTTGAATAGGTGTTTAGTCACTCATCCATCTTTATTCCAGCTATCTTTTGACTCACCGCTATTGTTAATTCTTCCGTGAATTCCGGAATACTCGTCTTTAATAATGGATTAACTACTTTAGCTAGAGTTCCTCCTGCTGTTATATCAAGAAAACCAATCATTTTCGTTTGCTGATTTGTTAATTTAATGGTTTTAAAATAACCATGTCCAGCTATTTTTTCATTTATTCCTAATAATTGAAAGGTTACCTTCTTTGGTTCAATCCACTGCGTAATCTCTACTTTCAAATGAATTTTCTTTTTTATAATCCCCATTTCGCTTTTAAACTTCCATGTGGACTCTGTATCGTTTAACATTTCATGTTCAATATAACCAGGGACTAACGGCGCCCAATTATCAATGGAACGAACAAATTCCCATACCGTTTCAAGCGGAGCATGAACAGTTATTTCGTGCTGATGTGATGACATGAATATTCTCCCTTCAAAACCATAGTCATTAAATAAACCTATTCATATATATTCGAAGAGATTCGTCTTTTTCAGATTGGTGAGCTATTTAACTACATTCCAACGGGACTGATCCCCTATAAAAATAAAAGTGTTCCTAACAAAGGAACACTTAAGAAATTTTCTTATTCTCGTATACTTGATCGATTTTACCATCAAGTTTTTCTAGCAAGCGATAGGCTCGATGAGGATTAATCGTTCTATAATGATGGGTGCCCCCTGGTTCTTCATCTTTTTCATCTGCTTGTTTTATAATCGATTGCAAAGGCGTTCGTACAATTTCTCCGCCTGGAAAATAGGAATCCGTGTGGAATAATATCGCTAATGAAATTTCCTTTGCTTTTATTGGGTTTTCTCCTAGTCGAATAAGCAATTTATGGGCCCTTTCCGCTCCTTTTATTGCATGAATATCATTTTGACGATATAAATCATAATCCCATTTTCCATTTTTATACCATGTATGGTGTCCAATGTCATGAAGAAAACCAGCTTTAGCTGCACTATCAACATCCACACCTTGTTCATTGGCGAAGCGATAAGAAAAATACGCTACTGAAATAGCGTGAACTAATCCCGACCGTGTTACATACTTTTGTGCAATATGGTGAGTAAATATGTCTGTCATTTTTACGTCCCTCATCATTCTCCCTCCATTCTACATGTCATCATATAGGGTGGTTCGTTACCGCAAGCAGTTCATTAATTAAAATTTTTACCTATAATACCTTTTTTCTAGAATAATGACAAATGAAATGAATTGTAATGTTGTATATTTTTCGTTTTATTTATTGTGCAAGCATTGAGCGTTATTCACCGTTTACCTTCATATAGATAATAATTGTAGTTAGAAAGGAGAGTAGTTCATTTATGTCTAATCAAAAACCTCAAAAACCAACACTGGTTGTCTGTTCAGTAAAATCGGAACTTCAAGCAGCCCAAGTAACAAAGATTTGTCAGGATTATGATATCCGGTCCATGATAAAAATTAAGCCTTATATTGATATTTCAGAGCTTAGAAAAGCCTTAAAAGCTAAATTAAAGGATCGACTATATGATCCCTGTCCTTGTGGGAAAGAAAAAAAATTCAAATTTTGTTGTTACGAAAATACAATTAATATTAAGCTTTATGAATAAGCGAATGGCAGCAAGAAGCAATTTGAGTATATAAAAAGCCGTTAAAGAAAATAGCAGGTCACCAACAGGTCTGCTATTTTCTATCCTCAGCTTTCAACGCGAAAAAGATCTACCATAGTTCAAATGTTTTTATTTTTTCTAATACGTTTAGGGTTTCTGTCGCTGCCGCATCCGCAGCTTCCTTCACCACCATAACGTTTTTTAAAGGAACCTCCATTAGCGATTTGATTATGATATTTTATTTTATTCCCAATATATATTTTTTCTTGGGCTTGTTGTTGAGAAACAGTTCCCTTAACAAGTCGCAAACCTCGTTGTTTATTCAATACAAACTCCTCCCATTATCAATATACTATTCTTTTTATGTATATGAATCATGAACGAATAGCGTGTAGCGATTCTTCATTATTCAATTTGAATGGTAGGAGTAGTTCTTTCATTATTATTAATGAAGGAACTACTCCTCAATGTCCGCCGTTTCTTTTAGTCCTCTAATATAATAACTTTCATAGGGACCACTTTTTCCTCTTCCATCATAAAACACCCTACATCAATTTCGCCCTTATAAAACGATACAATCAAGTATACAATATCTGTATATGGATTATTTGCAATATCAAGTGAAGACGGAATAGCTGGTGAAGTTGGATGTGAATGAAAAATAGCAGACAGGTTTTCTCCCTTTTTCTCCATATGATTGACAGCCTGTTCAATCGCCTGAACGGACATATGAAAGCGATTAGGATGATTAGCTTCATTTTCTAATGGCCATAAACTATCTCCTGATATCCCTGCTCCCGAAAGCAAGCCACATCCTTCGTTTGGTAAACATCGCTTACAATGTTCGATCATCGCAGCATAAACACTGTTTTTCATTAGAAATTCAGCTAAGCTAACTTTCATGTCTTGATTATTCTTCGTCCCATTGCCCTCCATTAATGGGACTTTGCGGTGAGGGCTGTGAAGTCTTCTTACGCAAAGTAAAAAAGTCCATTGTTCCGGAATTTTCATTGCTGACAGATTTGACAGATGTAGTTTGAACCTGCTGTTGAGACACAAGACGGTTAAACCAATCTACTGGATGACGTGCCGCTGATTTACTCCTTTGTGTTGTTTGTGGTGGTGTATTGGCAGTTACATTCTGTGGGGTAGATTGTGGTGTATTGGCAGTTGCATTCTGTGGGGTAGATTGTAGTGTATTGGCATCTGCTGGCTGTGAAACAGACGGTGGTACTGATGCTTGGATGCTTTGTTCCGATTTATCATAGGATAGATCTGTTGGTGAGAATGAAAGTGGCTGATTAATATATTGTCTAATGAAGTTTTCTTTTTCCTCCAAGCTCACTTCAAGGACTGTAAATTGTGATTTCATTTGTTTCATTTGTTTTTCCCAAATTTCTCGTTCCTTTTCATATTGGTGAATTTTTTCCTGGTATATTTTTAATTCTGTTTTAAATTGTTCCATTTGACTGTGCAGTACACGTTCACTATCCTTTTTCATTTTATAAATTTCAATTTCCTTTGCTTGAAGTTCTGCTGCTAATTTTTCATTATTCTTTTCAAGATCCTCCATTTTATCGATTGTTGCCCTGGTTTCTGCTAATTCTGCTTTCAATTGATCAATTTGTTTAGACCAGGAGCCTTTTTCCGCATCAAAGCCATCAGACTTTTCCTTGTAGATGTTCACCTGTTCCTGGACTTGTTCTAATACATTGATATAAGATTCCTTCTCTTGCTGATAATGATTGGTTAACACATTAAATTCTGCAATTTTCTCCTCTAGATCATCTTTCAGTTTGAGCTTTTCAGTTTCAAATTGTTCCAATCGCGATAAGGAATGTTGTGCATTCAATAACTCATTTCTCATAATATCAATTTGGTTTTCTAGTACAGACTTTCTCGCTTCAGACCTCTCGTAATCATTTCTAAGCTGCAATACCTCTTCCATGAGCATTCCCTTCTCCTTTTTTATTTGATTCAATTCTAAAGTTTTAGCTTCCAATTGGTGTTTTAATGACGAGGTCATCCTAACAAGCTGTTTCGTTTCTGTAAATACCTCATTTAAATTAGCTGTAATATTATCAAGACGTTCTTCATCAGATTTCTGCTGTGAATTCATGTGCGCAATACTTTCGTGAAATGATGCATTTTCCTTTTCTAAATGAGCGATTTTTTGGAGAAGTTCAGTTTTTTCATTAATATATCTCGAATTTTCCTCCTTAAGTATGCTCATTTCTTTCACACGGTTCTCCAAGCAATTTAAGATATCATCTTTTAATTCGCTAAATTCCTTTATTTGTGCCTCAGCTTGTGATAATTCACCCTTCAGATGACCAACAACTTCAACAACTTCATCTTTTTCTGATTCCAATTGATTTATCTTTTGTTGATAAGATACGTTTTCCTGGTACATTTGTGCCTTAAATTCCTTTAAAACTTGCAGTTCTTCGCCCATTTTTTGCTTTTCTTCTGCTAGCGCCTGCAACTGTTCTTTTTTCTTTTCCAAATCTTCCTTTAAAGAGGTATTTTCCTTTTCTAACTCTTCCTTTTCTTTAGAATATTGTTTAAGCTTTTCGGCAGTTTCTCGATGCTCAATACTTCTTTCCGACTTCGTCATATTATTTTGCAGCTCTTTATTAAATAACAATAGTTCATTATAATCCTTAATTAATTCATCTCGTTCCTCACTGGATTTTTCTCTTTCGTTTTCAAGTATCCGGATTTCATTATTTAGCTCTTTATTATGCTGCTTGAGGACAGTTAATTGTTCCACACAATTCTGTTCCCGTCTATCATTATAGGAACGATGATATGCCAGCTCGGATTCGAGGTGGAAAATTTTCTGCTGTAATTGTATATGGCTGAGTTTTTCATATTTGCTAAACAAGTTGGATCTCCCCCTCTTAGGCATATGCCTACTCCTCTTCTTTTAATCTATGCCAAAACAGGTGAAATGTGTTATGGAGATTCTGCTTGATAAAAACAACGTTTTTCTAGAGAGTTATGTAATTAATTCCTTTAAGACAAGTGTATTTAGGTTAGTCCCATTCAAAAAAGGAGCACACTGTTTATCCTCAGGAATATATTATATATGGGTCAACTGTCCGTAAAACGAAATTTTCTTCTGTCCAGATAAACTTATACAAATGCCTAAACACATATCATGAATCTTTGCATAGAATACAGTAGGCTCAGCCCCATAAACAAAAATTTGAGGAGATGAATGTTTCATGAATATTAAACCTATTAGCGGAGGTCAAGAAACTTTATGTGTTAAAGTGCATAAAGTATATGATTGGGTAACCCGTCAGGCAGATGTGCCGCTATTAGCTTTTAATGACGTTGGTGAACTTGGATTTGATTGCCCAGGTGTTACCCCAGGATTGAATGACGATCCTTGTGCTGCCTTAGGTGGAAATTTAACTGTAGAATGCTTCCCTACAGATGAAAACGGAAACCCAATTGATCCATTAGCACCAGGAGCTATTCTTTGCCAGGAAATTCCACAGCCGGAAGGACGCGCTACTGGCCAATTTCAATTACCTGATGGTTCAACCGTTACTTTGCAAAAGGTCAAAGTATTGAAAAAGGGCTTTATTGTTGTCCGTGTAACTAGCCCACAAGGCGTAAGTTGTACATCGGAGCCAATCCATTGGGCATTATCTGAAAAGTTTTTCTTATGCGCCCCTCCTGGAACATTTATTCAGTGTGAAATCACTGACTTTGAATGTGATGCGAATCTCATTTGCCGGCAGGTAGGAATTACACCAGGCAATTTTGTATTCCAACAACTAGATGTTTCCATTAATCTATGTCAAAACGTTCAAGCAGAAGCAGTTGTAAAACTTGAAATTGAAGCCAACTTCTGTCAACCGAGACCAGATATGCCGTTTATTTGCCCGCCATTAGCATTCCCACCACAATGCCCAACAATCTTCCCGCCTAATGTAAATAATGGCACCGAAGAATAAGAAACTACTATAGCATTCAATATGGAGAGGAGTCTGGTGCTCCTCTTTATTTCATTGAAATTAAAATAAATATTTTATCATTTTTCACCCTTTTATGTATAATAAAATCGGTAATATTTTAGCACAAGTTACGCAATGAACCCGTACATAAAATAATGCTTTAAAATGTACTCGCGGAGATATATCAGAAATTCAGCACATAATACATGTTTCAAATTCCTTTTAAACATGATTCCCATATTACAGTCATAAAGTATACTAATATCTTCATAACATCAGGAGGGGATTCCTATGTTCTGGAAAAAAAGAGAACAGGAACGCACTGAGGGTATAGCCTGGTTCAGCTATACAGTAATACTTCCTGAGATAGCTGAGGAAGAAAATGAAATAACAGTGATTGGAAATTTCACTTTCAAAAATTTAGGAAATACCAATCTTCATCATCCGATCATTTGTATGCGAATAAAACCAATTCAAGATGTACGCTTAGGTGGTAAAATTGGTGCCATGTCACATACAGCCTTAAGCATCGATGGAACAAATGCAGAAGCATGGCAATATACACATGAAGATTGGAAAAAAAAGATAGTAGAAACAGGTGAGCATTGGTTAAAGCCGATTCATTCTCAGGAAATAGCGCCTAATAATACAGTTACCTTTTCTCATGAATTGCATATTTTAACTGATAAGAAAGAAAAGTATGTGAATATCGAAGGTTTTTTTTATTGTGATGAAATGAAGGATGGATTGGCAACCTTAAATAACATCTTGATTAATTTTTAGGAGAATTAAAATGAAAATATTGTTTCTAACTTCCGGCTACGATGGGGTCTATAAACATTTTGAAGCTTGGATCGTGAAAGAACTACAGAAAAACCATCAAGTTAGTGTATTACAACATAAAACAAAGATAAATACCCTCCACACATATATTCATACCTTTCAACCTGATATTGCCCTCACATTAGTTGGTTTTTATCTATCTCAAGGCTTATTAAATGCGCTCCAGCAAAACCAGATAAAAACGGCCATCTGGTTTACGGAAGATCCATATTATATGGACCAAACCTCTATGCTCGCAAACAATTTCAATTATATATTCACAATTGATTCGGCTGCGATGGAATTTTATAAAAAGAACGATCATAACAATGTATATCATTTATCCTTAGCCACTGAGCCGCAAATTTTCAAGCCAAAGGAAATAAATGATTCGCATAAGAGCGATATTTGCATGGTCGGTTTTCCGTACCCGAATCGAATCCATTTGATTCAATATCTGCTGCAAAATACAAACTATCAAATACAAGTAGTGGGCAAATGGGAAAAAGCCCTAGCTTTATTTCAACGACATCCACAGCTTAAAATTCACGAAGGCTGGGTTGAGCCTTCTAACGCTGCAGACTATTACAATGGTGCCAAAATTGTACTAAACACACATCGGCCTTTTGACCTGAAGCGAAACCAAAATCGCTTTGGAATTGTTGGGAGAAATATTAACAATCGAGCTTTTGATGTTGCTGCTTGTGCTGCGTTTCAATTAATTGAATACAAAGAAGATCTACCAAGTCACTTTATAGAAAATGAAGAAATCGTATCGTTTCATAACGATCAGGAGCTTACTGAAAAGCTTAATTATTACCTTACCCATGATGAAGAACGGCAAAGAATTGCAGAAAACGCGAGAAAGAGAGTATTATTGGAACACACTTTCACAAAAAGGCTTGAGAAAATGATGAATATTTTAACTAAAGATGGAAATCCTTGATGAAAATCATTTCGTTAAATTCATTCAGCGAATAGGGTCTTTTATAAAGTAAGCGATTGTTATAGTGGAAACAATCGCTTTATTTACTTTTCATAATTTTTATAAACTTTACTTTTTTTTCTTGTTCTTTGTTCGTGATGAGATATATGGTGTTTTTTTAATCATTACCTGTGAAGAGGTTTGTTTTACAGCATATGGAATCGGTCTGCCTTGGGACAAGCCATTAGCTGAGTAGATTTTATTAATCTTATTGCAGAGACACATATAATATGACCTCCTTTCATATAGTAGTATATGAGTGGAACTATAGTTTGCTTGTACGAATTATCTATAAAAAGTATTTATTTCTATGATCACTTATCGGAAAATACAATGTTCTTTATGTTTAATCTAAAACAAATTCCTTATAATTCTTTACAAAAATTTCACGATTTTCTTCATAACCATCCATATTGGTTATTCCACAATCATGAAAGCACCAAGGCCGCCTCTGTTTAGGAACCCCCACCTCAAAACCCGCCTTCAAAAACTCAATACTTTGTGAAACATCATAAAAATGCCATCCTTTAAAGACATCTTCTTTCCACGGAACATCATACTGTGTAATCATGATTAATCCATCAATTGCTCGTACTGGTTGATATTTCGTTTGAACGGAACGATGTTTTAGAATCCCTAACTTTCCTTTACCGGTTAGTGTATGATAGACAGTTCCGAATACATACGGACTATTCCACCAATATCCATTCGGGGTAGTGAGCGCTCCAACTACTCCAAGCATGCCTAATTTTGGATACTGTATAAAAAGGGAGAGGATATCCTTGATGAAATTTTCATTGATAATATATACATCCTGATGGAGATATACTTTATATTTCGCATCCGATCTTCTCATGCCTTCGTTATATCCGGAAGTAAGACTGGATGCGTTCTCGACTGCCACTGTTTCAATTTCATAACCTTGCGGAACATCCAATATGTTAATATGTTGTAAAGCAACATCATACTCTTCATAGTTATTTACACAAGAAATAAAAC
>CALGSR010000204.1 GCA_937902115.1 uncultured Bacillus sp.
CAATATATGGTGGGAATCCAGCTAAATTTATCAAAAAACGCTTTAGTGACGAAAAGATTGAATTCTTGCTAAAGCTTCAATGGTGGAATTGGAGCGAAGAGGAAATATTTAATAATCTTGAAATGTTAACATCCGAAGCAGGGTTAGAGCAATTAATGAAAAACCTTTAGACTTGGGGCCTTTCTACCACGGCGTAAAAGGGAACTTAAATCTGGGGGATTTGCTGAAACCTCAATTTAGCGCTAATTATGGTGAGTGAAAGAAGGCAAACATCACTTTTAAATTTAATTTGAACGGAGGGATTGCATGGTAAGCAAAACAGATGCTATTGAGATAATAACATACGCTGAAGAAAGTGGGATTAATATATGGATTGATGGCGGTTGGGGAGTAGATGCATTATTAGAAGAAGAAACAAGAGTACACAACGATATTGATTTATTTGTGGAAGAAAGTAATAGTAAAAAGTTTATTGAAATAATAAAAGAAAAAGGCTTTGCGGAAGCTACAGAAGCATATACCACCACATCTCACACAGTTTGGAAGGATATTAAAGGTAGGATAATTGATCTTCATATATTTAAATTCAACGAACAAGGATACATTGTTTTTGAAGGAGAAGCATATCCCCCAAAAGTGTTTAGTGGTATTGGGAAAATAGGCGATAAAATGGTTAGATGTATTGATGCTGAAAATCAAGTATTATTTCATCTGGGCTATGAGCATGATGAAAATGATATGCATGATGTAAAACTATTGTGCCGGAGATTTGATATTCCTGTTCCGAGTGAGTACAAGTAATAACCAAAGACAATTTCAGTTTAACGATACTAATTACATAAAAGAGAATCGACTAAACTGTGCACAGAATGTCGGATGAGTAAACGCACCCTTTGATAATATTGATGATGAAAGGAGGTTGTTCAATGGATTCTTTGAGAAGTATGAATAATGCATTGGCATATATTGAAGAGCACTTAACAGAGGAAATTGATTATAGTGAAGTATCTGAAATCGCTTATTGTTCAGAGTATCATTTCAAGCGGATGTTTTCTTTTTTAGCAGGCATAAGTTTATCAGAATATATTCGGAGAAGAAGACTGACGCTAGCTGCGCTTGATTTGAAAGATAGGGATTTGAGAATAATTGATGTAGCCGTCAAATATGGCTATAATTCAGCTGATTCATTTTCCCGTGCTTTTCATTCCCTGCATGGCATTCTCCCTTCTGAGGCAAGGAGTGAGAATACACAATTAAAAGCTTATCCTCGAATGACCTTTCAATTATCAATTAAAGGAGGATGCGAAATGAACTATCGTATTGTTGAGAAAGGACCTTTTAAGTTAGTAGGATTTAAGAAGAGAGTTCCAATTATGTTTGAAGGTGTCAATCCAGAAACTGCAAAAATGACTGAACTTTTAACCCCTGAGGTTATTAAAGAATTAAAAGCACTTTCAAATGTAGAACCAACAGGAATTATTAGTGGATCTATTAATTTCTCGGAAGGAAGAATGGAAGAAAAGGGTGAGCTGGATCATTACATTGGAGTAGCAACATCAAGTAATGAAACTGCAGATTTTGATGTATTAAAAATTGATGCTAGTACCTGGGCTGTATTTGAATCGATTGGATCATTTCCGAAAACACTTCAAAATGTGTGGGGTAGGATATACTCAGAGTGGTTTCCATCTTCAGGATACGAAGCGGTTGAAGGCCCTGAAATTTTATGGAATGAGAGTCCAGACACTGGGAATTCAAAGTATCGAAGCGAAATCTGGATTCCTGTAAAGAAGAGAGACTATTAATTACATCAATGTTTATGATTGAGGGCACTCCTAGTAAGAGTGCCCTTTTCGTAAACAGTACGATTGGTGGATATGTTCCCGTCTATCGATAGTGGCAAAAACGCAGTGGATATGTTTCCGTGAACGTTTATACTCATAGGACATTCATTCTATCCTCTCGAGCCATGTGGAGTGCATGGCGAAACTTGTATTGAGGTAGAGTGAAATAAATTACATTGAACCTAATGTTTTTGGTTAGGTTCTTTTTTATGTTGTGAAACACGATTTGTGGAACAAGATTATTCGGGTCGTCACAGGGACTTTTACTTTAATTGTGCTTTATGTGTTCATTTTCTATTGGCAGAAAAAGCTTTTAATTTAAAACTATTGACCTTAACGTAGCGTCATAGTTTATATTTTGTACTAGGTTGTTTTCACGTTAGATAACCTTGAGAAGCTAAAGAGTCTTGGTATCGAGGCAATTAACGACTAACTATATATTAATTTTTCTAAGGAGGAGGGTTATAAATGGTTGATAATAACACTGTTATGAAATCCGGGAGATGTATTGAGTGTGGCGCTAAAGAAACTGATGGGTTTTCGTGTTATGAGCAATTTGGGTTTCCCCTTGTGTGGGAACATAATGATTCAAAGCTATATGAGCAACATTTTTGGCTTGTTTCATGTTATATGATACAACACCCTTCGAATTATACAGAAGAAGGATATAAGCTCTTAGTTAATCTTTTCATTGATGCATATGATAATAATTGGGACACCCTATATATTCTTAAGAAAAATCGAGAAATAGTAAAATCAGTGAGTAAAATAACAAACCCTGTTGTAAGCAACGAAAGAAAGCGAGAACTAAAACATTGGTCTATGACAATTGAAGATATCTATTTAGGTGGAGAGCAAAATGCAATCGCTAATATTAATAAATGGAAAGAGCAGATAAGAAACGAATTAAGGTAATGTAGGCAATTAACATCTGAAGCAGGGTTAGAGCAATTGATGAAATAAATCGTTCCTTTATAAAGGGTGTAGGCAAATAGAAATTTAAAAGGAGAAAAATTTTTGTCTAAATCTAATAGCAATAAACTTACGAATTCGACAGATGATCAGTATCTATTAAGACCGGCTACACTTTGGGGTATTCCTTTTGTGGCAGAAGTATTACCGATTTTTGAAGAGAAATACCCTGATGATTCAAGACCTCGGCAATCTTTAGAAGTAGCAACAAAATACGTCCATGGCGAAAAGCGAGGACAAGAGCTTCGTAGAGTGTCAATGGCAGCCTTTAAAATTGGTAAAGAAATAGATGAACCTGCAAGATACGTTACAAAAGCAGCATCTGCCATTTCTGCTGTTCCTTACACCCATACGGATTTACAAAACGGCGACCAGGGATGGAGACAGGCACGTCATGTACTAGGACCAATTGTTTACGCAGCTTATGCACTTGAGTTATCAAAAACCTCAACGGTTGCAAGCGACGATATGATTGATCGTGCAATTAAAGAGGCGCCAACTGAAGTTCATACAATTATTCGGAATTTTCCTCCGCAGCCCAGCAAGAAAACACGACTAGATATATTGTTTAAGAAACTTGAAGATGGTAGTCTTGAGCGTGTTACAGGAACTGTGATTTATAGTAAAGAATTTTTTGAATAAGCCATATTAGGATTTAAGCTCGATATTGATATGTTCCCGTCTACCGATAGTACCAAAAACGCAGTGGATATGTTTCCGAGAACGGACATGCACAAATGACATTCATTCTATCCTCTCAAGCCATATTGAAACAGTCACTCGCCTAACGTGAAATGACACGACATTAAAATAAAAGCCTAACCCTCGTTTCTCTATTTTGTAATTAGAGGGTCGAGGGTTAAATTTTTTTTACAATCATTTTTGAATTTAGAACGTATTATTTCTTACGCTTTACTTCGATTCTATAGCCGTCAGGGTCAGTAACAAAGAAGTAAAAAGGTGTTTCACCTGGAAGTCCTTTCAATTCACCTGTTTCATAAGGAGAAGCTTTACAAATTCTATGCATTTCTTCTAAATTATTTACTGTCACGCCTAAATGACTGAAACCGTTTCCTATCACATATGGCTCTGCATCATAATTGTAAGTAAGTTCTATTTGTACTGAAGAACCTGGTGAATTTAGATAGATTAAATCAAATTTATGTTCAGGGAATTCTCTGCGGCTGGCTACTTCAAAATCAAAAAGCTTAGTATAAAAATCTAAAGTAGCATCAATGTCTCTAACACGTAAACAAATTTCAACGAGCACTTGATCCATTTTATCATCCTCCGTAATTATATCAACCTCCGTAATTTTATCATCTACCGGCAGAAAACTCCAACCTCAAGGAACGTGTAGGGCGACAGCCCAGTGAGTAGGTAGGAGATGAATGTCGGTAGGCTTTAGCCTAAGTGACTTTTCTGTGACAATATTTTTAACTTTTCATTTCCTTATTGAATAAAGTTTTTCTATCGTATATGATTAAAATATATAATAGGAACG
>CALGSR010000205.1 GCA_937902115.1 uncultured Bacillus sp.
GAGGCGGTTCTAATTCCCAGCGAAAAAGCAGGCAGTACCAAGGCTGGTAGTCCTACGCTTTGCGCGATCGGAAACCAACCGAGATTAAGACAGAAGACTAAAATTAAAATCAGTCCAGGAACTCCAATATTCGATAGCATAATATCCTCTCTCCTTTTATTTTCTAATCCTAGTTATCTGTTACTATATTATTTTTCCTTTGCCTCTATAAGTTGACAACAGAAAGAGAGAACACAAAGTCAGCAGCCCCCTTTTTCTGTTGTCCCGTACCAAAGTTAACTCACTTTTTGCATCTTTGTTTTTCCGGAACCTTGTCCGCCAAGGTTCAACGCTTTTAATCCTACCCCGAGAAGTAATGCTCCCAAGGACATGATTCCGACGGATAAGCCGATTTCAAGTAATGATGGTAAATATGGTCCGACATTGTTGCCATACATTTCAGGTCCAGGGAAACTTAGCAGCGGGTTGAATAACTCAGTCTGCAACAGATTGGTTTTGACTAAGAAAATCGCGACAAGGGAAACGACCGCCCCCGTGGCCAAGCCTTTTGCCGACGAACCCATTTTTCCTAATAAAACAATCGCAGCCACTAAAGCGACGATTTCGGTCCAGAAAATTGCGGCTCCATCTCCGCTAACCATCCAGAGGATCGCGCTCGTTTCTCCCCCTTCACCGGGGTAAAGGCCGACTAACACTTCTAAAACGACAAGAATCAATTCAAAACTTAACAGAACAGCGGCCGCCTTGCCCATTTTTGCCAATAGATTTAATGGCATTTGAATATAGCCGCTCTTGTTTAAAATAAAGCCCAAGAGCATTAATACGCCTAAAGCAGCGACAAATGCGGCTAACAAGAAAGAAATTGCCTGGGATGGTGAATTCCACGTCGGTCTAGCAATTTGGATCGTGAAAACAAACGATGTCACAATTACCATGATTCCGGCAATAAAGGCAACAGCAGCAATCGGTTTAACTGACTTTTCCTCACTCTTTCCTTCATTAATAAGCATTAATTGACGGGTAAAAATAACGGAAATAATCATGTATGCAGCCAGCATGATAAAATCCCAGAACATCGGCGAAGTAAAATTCCCGCTTGTAACGAAGAGCCAAGCCCGTTCCGGATTCCCGATATCCACAACAATAAATAGTGAGGCGGCAACAATACTGGATACAGCCCCTACATAGGTAGCAATTTTACAAAAAGGCTTAAAGGCATCTAAGTTTTTCATCAGATACGGCAGGGAGGCAAAAAACAAACAGCCTGCGGCCACTCCTGTAAAAATCATGAAAAAGGTAATATACAAGCCCCACATATTCGTGACGCTTAAATTCGTCATTTGCAGGCCTTTCGTCAACTGGATAATCCAGCTAACGATTCCAACGACGGTCAAAGCTCCAAAAATAGCCATCCAAACGGTGAAAGAACTATTCTTTGCTCCAGCTTTTGTTTGAGCTGACATATGAAATCCCTCCTTACGTTAAATAATAGATTGATGGTTTCGTGCCTTTTTCTTCAAGCAGATGGAAATACGTACGGCCTTTAATCGCTTGGCTGACTTCACTGTCAGGATCATCAATGTCGCCGAAATAGCGCGCGCGCCCAATACAAAGCTCCATACAGGCCGGTACTTTTCCTTCTGCTAAACGATGGACACAGAAGTTACATTTGCTCACCGTATTGTATTGATTCTGTACTGTGTCTTCATCTCCCACAGGGAAGTCGACATAATATTCCGGTTCCTTCCAGTTGAATTGGCGCACCCCACTGTAAGGGCAGGCAACCATACAATAACGGCAGCCAATACATTTATCCGGATCTTGAATGACAATTCCGTCTTCATCTCTTTTATAGGTCGCGCCGACAGGACATGCCTTGACACAGGCCGGGTTTTCACAGTGCTGGCAGTTCACCGGCAAAAACTCCATTTTGTTATTCGGAAACGTTCCTCCTGCCGTATCCATTGTCTCGCCGCCAACAGTTAAGACGCGGTTGTACCAGATTTCGTTCGGCAGATTGTTGGCTATTTTACAAGATACCGAGCAGGTATGGCAGCCAACACAGCGTTTTAAATCGATCGCCATTGCATAACGCATGATGGGTTCCTCCTTTAAGCTTTTTCAATTGCAACTAATAAATCAAAGAATGCACTATTGGCACAGACATCGTTCATGACACGGGAACTTAAATCAGCGAAATGTCCCTCAATAAACTGCCCCTTCTCCCAGCCTTTTGGTGCTGTTAATACACCCGGCTGGCAGCCTGCATTTATTGCCGCCTTCATCATGACATAGCCGCGATCGTTGTAGATTTTCACCTTATCCCCTGTCTTAATGCCATACTTTTTCGCATCGTCAGGGTTTATTTTTAAGAGCGGTTCCGGATCAAGCTCCAGTAATACCGGGACATCCCACCATTGCGTATGGGTACGGAATTTCACATGGTCTGAAATGATGCGGAAAGGATATTTTTTAAACAATTTGTTTTCATGCCATGCTTCATGCGGCGGCTCCCAATATGGCAATCTTTCTTTTGAAATATCAAAGTCTATATCATAGAAACGAGCATCATAGTTCGTATTAGGTGCCACGGTTTCTTGATAGAATTGCGCTCTTCCTGTCGGTGTTGGGAAGACTCCGTCACTGGCAAAGACAAAGTTTTCTCCAGGCATACATTTAACAATTTTTTCGTCTTTTAGGCGCTCAAATGTCAAGTCCAATTCACGCGCTCCATCGGCATCAAGCCATAATCGCAAATACTCTTCTTCTGTAAAATTAAATTTATCCCCATAACCAAGCTTGTCCGCTAACATTTTCGTAATTTCAAAGTCAGATTTACATTCGAACAATGGATCAATCGCCTTTTCTTGATAGATCACATATGGATGTGTGCTGTAATTAGCAAAAGCATCCTCCACTTCAAACCAGTGCGCGACCGGAAGGACAATATCTGCATACTGGGCCGTTTCATTCATATTCATGTCGGCGACGACAATCAGGTCGAGTTTCTTCATCCATTCCATGGCATATTGTCTTTCAGCCACATTGCCTAACACATTAATATGAGTAAAATAAACCCCTTTTAAATTCACGTCGTTTTTACCCATATACTTATGTTCATTCATGACCTCGCCCATTCTTGGTGTTGCCATTGTAAGCGAAGGTCCTGTTGCTCCTTCTGGAAAAAGAGTGCCCATGATATTAACAAAATTAATTCCAATCGTTTCACCCATGCCGCATCCTGCACCCGGTTTTCCTAGATTCCCCGTAATCATCGCTAATGCATACATGGCAAACATACTGTAATGTCCATTGACATAATGGTCGACGCCAAAATAGGAATAAATCGTCGATGGCTTATTATTTGCATAAAGCTTTGTCAGTTCTTCAATTTGCCCAACCGGAATATTCGTAATTTCCGCCGCCTTTTCAGGAGGATATTCAGCGATCCGTTTTAATAGCAGACTATAAGCTGTTGTTACTTTTATGCCATTAATCTCAAAGCTGCCCTCGATAACAGGGTCGGCGATTTCAGTTGATAGTCCCACTTTTCCATCGCTTCCCCTAACAACGATTTGATCTTCCGCTCCTGGGGGCAAGCTTCCTAAATCACTTAAACGGAGATAGGAACCATCACTTTCTTTTACGAGGAAAGGTGCTACGGTTGATTTTTTAAGAAAAGGCAGGTCAATCCAGTTTTCTCTCACAATGATATTCATCATCGCTAATGCTAGAGCGCCATCTGTTCCTGGCACGATTGGAACAAATACATCTGCCTTCGATGCCGTAATATTATAAATTGGATCAATAACGACTAATTTAGCCCCATGTTCTTTCGCTTCAAGAAGGAAGTGGGCGCTTTGTTGCTGGGAAATGACAGGGTTGGCTCCCCACACAACAATCGTTTTCGCATTTTTTAAGTCAGCAATTTCATTTAAGGTAAAATTAGGTCCAATTCCGACCGCATTTCCAGCAGCGTAACCATGTGCTGCATCAACCGTTGCTTGAATATTTGCACACCCTGTCACATTCAACAGACGGTTTGTCACATTTCCTAGCCCTTGACCGCTGCAAGTCGCATAGCTGCCGGAACCCCAGCCAATAGCAAAACTTTCTTTGCCATATTTCTTTTCATACTCTTTCCATTTATCCGTGATCGTTGTAATTGCTTCATCCCAGGAGATTCTTTCCCATTTTCCTTCGCCTCGTTTACCGGCCCGTTTCATCGGATATTTCAGGCGGTCCTTGTGATAAATTCTTTGCACATGGGATAACCCTTTGACACAAATTCGGTTATACTCGGGATTCGGGAATTCTCTAGCTGAAGTCCGTACTATTTTTCCATCTCTGACATGAATGTTTAAGAAACAGCCTCCGGCACAGTTCCCCCGGCATGCCCCGGCAAAAGTCTCTTCCTTACTTGCCTTTGTTGCTGCTGCAGCACTATCTGCTGTTAATGTTTTCATCGCTGAACCCATCGGATTTGAAAGAACAGCCCCTGTAGCAGCCGTTGCGACGGCCGAAGCTTTAATAAATTTACGACGGGACATGGATGGATTTAAACTGCTTGTGTTTTTCTTCTCCATTACTTCTTGCCTCCTTATAGAAAATGAACATTTTTCAGTGACCCCTTCGCTACTTTGTTCATCTGTGCACAATTTAGCTTGCATGTTTAGATTATCGATTTTCTTCACTGGACGCTGTTCCATTTCGTCCAAACCTTTGTATCATTTGGCACAATGTGAGGTTGTACGAAATGATAAAATCGAATCATCAAGGTTGCGATAACGGCTTCACGATTGGTTCTAATGACCTTTGTGTCGAATTTGTTTCAAGTCGCGATTCACTTTCCGACGATTTTGTGACCACTTCTGCCTCATTCACCTTTTTCGGGTTAAAATGAATTTACGTACTTTTAACTATCATAAGTTAGGTGATTTTTATGAAAAAAGGTTGCCCGAACAGTCCGTTTTGTAATCTATTGGACCCGTCGACAAAGGAAATGTTGTGCCGGTCTGCAACAATCAGCCACTTAAGTCCGAAACAAATTCTGACTCATCAATCTGAGGATCAACTGGAGGTAATTGCCAAAGGAGCCCTGCTGAAATATACACAATTTGAAGATGGTTCACAGGAAAGTATCGATGTCCTGAGTGAAGGCGATATTATTGGGGAACATCTGCTGTTATTAGGAAATCCGGCATTTCAATCTCCCCACTTAATGGAAGGACCCCATTATTCTGATTTTCAAACGATGGCACTCACAGACGTCACCCTTTGTACTTATCCGATCGATATCGTCCGGACATTATTTGATGAAAACAGGGAATTTTCCAAAGCGATCATTCAAACGATTTCCCAGCACGTCCTGCGGCTGCAAATTAATGCAATGAAAGTCCGCACATTAAATGGCACTGACAAAGTCGTATTTGTTTATAATGTTTTGAAAAATTTGGGCGTCGATATGTCCCTTATCACGCAAGAGGACCTTGCCCTCATTGTTGGTGTCAGCCGCAATACGATTGTTAGGGCGTTGAAAACGATCAAGGATTGATTCTCTCTTGTTGTTTTTCCAATCTTGAATTCATACAAATGGAAGTGAAATGATGATGTGCGCGCAAAAAACACCCCACCACAATAACAATAGAAGAAGTTTTATTAAAAGAAGTCTTTCTGTCGGTGCCGTTGCCGGAGGTGCGCTTTTGCTTGGTAATCAGGATACCTTAGCTGAAACGCTGCTGGGGAAGTCAAAGCCCGAGTGGCAGATTACCGTGGATGGTAAGCTTGTCAAGGAAGGCCGCTTTTCAGGTGAAAAAGAGGAGCTTTTTATCCCGGTGGAAAATGGAAACGCTCATATTGTTTTCGTTGCTGGGCGAATCTTTGTCCATGAAGACAGCCATATTTGTGAAAGGAAGATTTGTGCCAAAATGGGCAGCATTCGTGAATCAGGTGAATCGATCATTTGTAAACCGAATAAATTGGCGGTCAGAATTTTATAATGAAAAAGGCCGTCATGTCTCTGCTGCTTGTTTTGCTAACCGGACTTCTTTTGACTGCATGTCAGCCTTCTGCGGGTGAAAAAGTTTATCGGGAAACGAGATTTCTTTTTGATACAGAGGTTTATATTGAGGCTTATGGAGGTGCAAGTTCCGAGGACGTTCAACAGGCCGGTGAGCGAGCGATGGAACAGATAGCGACTCTTGATCAGGCCGCTAATTTCTATGCAGCCGACAGTGAAATCACTATGTTGAATGAAGCGGCCGGGTTGGAAACTGTGGCGCTTTCTGAGGATACTTTTGCCCTGCTGGAACGCGCTTTGGAAATCGCTGAATTGACAAACGGGGCGTTTAATCCGGCAGTTGGTCCTTTTGTAGAGCTTTGGCAGACGGCAAAAACTGATGGAGTTCTGCCTACTGAAGAGGAAGTGGCGCTGCTTTTACCATTAGCTGACTATAAAAAAATAGAGTTGGATGCTGCGCAGCGCACCGCTTTTCTTCAGGAAGAAGGAATGAGCGTTGATCTTGGAGCGATAGCAAAAGGATTTGCCGTCGAAAGAGCGGTGGAGATTTTGCAGGAAGGCGGGGTTGAATCTGCCATCGTGCGGGCAGGCGGCAATGTTTATGCGCTTGGTGAAAAACCGGACGGGACCTCGTGGCGGGTCGGCATCCGCAACCCATTTCAATTGGACGAAACGATCAAGTTTGTCGAACTGCACAACCAAGCCGTCGACACTTCCGCGATTTACGAACAAAATTTTTCGATTAACGGCAAAGAATACGGTCATATCATCGATCCCCGAACCGGCTACCCTGCAGAAGGCACCGCCAGCAGCACCATAATCACAACCAGCCCCTCCCTCGCAGACGCCCTCTCCACCGCCGTCTTTATCCTCGGCCATGAAGAAGGGGCAGCATTAATCGAAACCATCCCCGAAACAGAAAGCTTTATCATTGAAGTGGGACAAGGGACCAGGTCCCTTGTCCCATTATTTTTCAGTTAGATTGATGGCTATGGTGCCAGGCACCAAAAAAAGAAGCACCAACACCCAAATATCCCTTCAAACTCATTCCCCCCACAGAGTGAAGCCAAGCTTCACGGTCCCCATCAAGATCTGAGATCCCAAAATCTCACATAGAGAGGAAGCCCCTGCCTGCCAGTTTGGCCATTTCCAGCTTGCGAATCGTTTTGAACATGTCTTTTTCCCATTGGCTTAGGACTAGCGGGGTGTAATAGGTTGGTGTTCCTTTTTCCCAGCTAAGGGACGTGAGGGCGATGACGCTTCCCTCTTCGATGCCTTTGGTGATTTGCTGTGTGCCGCCTACTTTCAGCCCGGTGGTGACGGTTTGTCTTTTGATATTTCCATTATCAAGGACATAGAGCCGCTGTTTTTTGCCGGCTTTTTCGACGCTGGCGGATGGAACAACAAGCGCCTTTTCGATTTCTTCTGTTGTAATTTTTACATCAACAGGGGTGCCGTGGGCCATTTTTTCCGGTTCTTCCTCGAGCACAACGGTGAAGGCGTAGCTGCTTTCCTTCCCTACCTTTGGCTCTTTTTCCGGCGACATCATGACCTGTTCGACGTACCCGTCATACTTTTTCCCATTCGCCGTCACAACAGCGGCCATCCCCGGTTCTACCTTCGCCTGCTCAGTCCCTGAGAGCGTTCCTCTGATCAGGTTTTGCGTGGAAGCAATGGTGATAATCGGGTTGGAAAGGTCTTTATTGATCTCCTTCACTACGCCGTCAATATCACTTTTTTCCGCGAGGGTTGGCAGTTTGTTGTCTGCCTTTGCAATTTGAGTTTCGACTTTCTCTACTTCGCTCTCTAAGCGATTAATTTCCGCTTCTGTTCGAAAAATATCAATCTCAATCGAGACCGTATCATACGGATCCTCATCTTTGAGGATGATTCGCGATTTGTCTCTTTCAAGGTCCTCGAGATCATCAAGCTTGTCCTCAAGCCCATCAATTTGTTTTTCCAAGCTATCCTTCTCGGCTTCAAGGATGTCGATTGTTTCTTGGTACGTATCGGTTTCATATTCGAATAGAGTTGTACCCGGATAAACTGCCTCGCCTTTTTTTACCGAGAAGCCTTCAAAACTGCCTTTCGAGTCGTCATAATAAACAAACTGCTCCTCGAGCGGTGCGGAGACGCCGTCTTTTTTCAACGTTTCAACAAGTTTATCTTCCTTCGCAGCCGTCCATTGATTGATGTAAAAAGAGCGTGCCACGGGCGATTTATCTTTAAAAATCAGATAGAGGTTGGCGGCGACAAAAATAACGCTGATAACTGCAAGTATTCTAGGAATCCATTTTTTCATGTATGCCGCCCCCTATAATAGTTTTTCAAGCTGCATGATGTTTAAAAATACAGCCGCAATCAGAATAATGACGTTCAGACTGAGAACGATGAGCAGTGTCATCTTCGGTGATTTTTCCGAGAGAATTTTCACATATTTGTATTGCAAGACGATGGCCCAGATTTTGAAAAGCGTGATTTCAGCTAAAAATTGCAGGACAATGTGGTTCGTTGTGAACATTTGCCCGATGACGCCAAGCGAAAATGGGTTTGAAATTTCCGGAAGTCCCATTGTAATCGTGAAGATGGCGGTGATGATTTTTTCCAATAAAAAAATGCCCAGAACATAGAGCTGAACAACGACGAATTTCTTCCATTCGATATCTGAGGCTGCCCAGAAAAAGATCGAAGGAACGGTGATGACGATTAGCGCCGCAAACAAAGACCAAAGGATTTGCCCAAGGGCAAACATGATTTTCATTGCTTCAAATTCCGTGCTTGTCAGATTGCCGATTTGCTTTGATACGATTTCATTGCCGATGCCGAAATAGGTGGCAGCGGCTGATAGGATGATGGTCAGTACTGCCAGGAGTACGATTTTCCGCCAAAATCCGGTAATTTCCTCAGCTTTCACTAAAACTTGGGCATTCATATATGGCTGCCGCAGCCCCTTTAGAAGCCGCACATGGTACATCATAAGGTTTATCCTCCAATAGATAATGGTTGGTAACTACACTAGTTCATTTTAATACAAATTCCGTCATGGCACCACATTATTTGCCCTTTGTCATGCCTACTTTGTAGGGCTTTTCGGTACTAGACACCAAA
>CALGSR010000206.1 GCA_937902115.1 uncultured Bacillus sp.
TAACTGTTTTAACCCAGGAAGGTGAATTTCTGCGTGCCCGTAATGACAGTCCTTATTATCAGCTTGGCCAAGAAATAACATTTATTCCCGTAACACAGGAAGAAGGAAAAAAAGCAGCTTTTTTAACCTTTTTTCGAGGCAGGTTTCTTTTGCCGTCTGCAGCTACGCTTATGCTTGCGTTTTTCTTTTTCATATCATTTTATCAAAACAATCAAGTTTATGCTTATTTGTCGATTGATATCAATCCCAGCATCGAGTTAGGGATCAACAAAAAGTATGAAGTCATTGAGTTGGAATCTTACAATGCTGATGGGGAGGAAATTATCAATCAAATTCAAGATTGGAAGCATAAAGAGCTCGATGATGTTGTCGAACATCTTGTTGGGGAGATAAAAAAACAGGGTTATATGAAGAATAAGCAAAAAATGGTTGTTGCAACTGTCTATGCCAAGGAAGAACTTCCGGAAAAAGATAAACAGTTGAAGCAAGAAATGAAGGAAATAAAAGAGGTTGCTACGGCTGAAAACTTGGTTCTTACCGTTATGGAAGGAACCCGGACAGAAAGAGAGAAAGCAATAACAGCGGGATTGACAACCGGGTTATATAAAGAAAAGAAACTGAAGGAACATAAAGCAGAGTCCGAAGCTGAAAGAGAAACGGACAAAAGGAAAAGGAAGGCAAACTCCGTTCAGGTTGAAGAGAAAATGAATAACCTAGTTGAAACGGCTCCGTCATTACAGGAGGAGAAAATAAAAAATGAGAAGGAAAATCATTCTAAAACTCCTCAAGGACAAATCAAGAAAGCAGAGAAGCAAAAGGACAAAGCAAACTCAGCGGAGGATATAAAACAGGAGGAAGGCGTGACAGTTCCTCCAATCGAGGAAACGCCAAAGAATCAGAAACAAAATAATAATGGAGCAAAAAAACAGGAAGAAAAGGTTCAGAGACCACAAAATCAGGAACCAAAAAACTGGGAACCTCCAAAACAACAAAATAATCATAAAGAAAAAAACCATGATGAGCAAAAAAATCAAAATGGAAACAACGGAAATAATGGAGACAGGAATAATCACCCTGATACAAAAACTGGACCACAAGACAATAACCCAAATGCCAACAATGGCAATGGAAATAATAAAGATGATAATTAAAGCTATACGGAAAAAAAGGACAGCATGGCTGTTCTTTTTTTTGTGCAAAGTTAGTAGAAGCATTCAAAGGGGGAGAAAGTATAGTATAATGTCTGTCAATATGACTATGAGGAGCAATAAGAAGAATGAAAGACAAAGAGCAGTATTACGATAAACTGTTAAATATTCATACAGTCGGAGAACAAAAAATTTTTAATCGTTCCTCCCACTACCATCGTTATGAACCGACTCCGTATAGCGCATTGGAGTTATTATTTAACGAATACCCGTTAAAGGAAAGCGACTCTGTTGTTGATTTCGGCTGTGGCAAGGGACGCTTAAATTTCTTTATTTATCATTTATTTCACGCAAATGTTGCTGGAATTGAAATGAATAAAACCTTCTATCAGGAGGCAGTGGAGAATTTAAGCTCTTATCGAAAAAACAAAAAAATACCTGAGGAAAAGATTCGTTTTTATCGTTGTTTGGCAGAAGAATATCCAATTGACCCTGCCAATAATATTTTTTATTTTTTTAATCCCTTTTCGATTCAGATCTTTATGAAGGTTATCAATCATATTCTGCTTTCAGTGGAGGAAACACCGCGTGAACTTACACTTATTTTATATTTTGCCTCCGATGACTATATTTTTTATCTTGAAAATGACACATCCTTTCAATTAAAACAGGAGATCAGAATTCCGGGTCTTTATGAATCGGTCCCGTATGAACGATTCTTAATATACAGCTTGAATAATTAGAGTACGAAAAAACCCGCGCTAAGCACGGGCTGTTCATTTAATTGGCTATCTTTTTTTCTCCTGGCTGAGCCACTAAGGAATGAATCATCATAGATAGCAATATTCCGATTGTCAGAAGCGCCCCAAAAACGAAAAATGGCATGGTAGAGCTGCCTGTTTTTAAAATAAAAGTGGCAATAATTGGGCCAAGACTTGCTCCGATAAATAAAATGAAAGTATAGATTGAGGTGGCGATCCCTTTTTCCTTTCCGCCTAACTGGCCAACTAGCGCCAGCATCGATGGAACAATAATGGCAATCCCACATACGAAGAGAATGCTCATGAAAATAATCAAAGGTAAACTTTGACTGAATCCCATTACAAATAAACCAATAATGGAACAGAGCATGCCAAAGGTTAGAACCTTTTTCATGCCGAATTTTTGCACGAATTTCCCAGTAAAAGGAGATAAAATGATGCCGAAAATTCCGGCAGCACGGACATAAAAAATTTTCTGATCATCAAATTGAAAAGAAGTGTTTAAATAAGATCCTAAAGCGGTATACATTCCGACAAAGGTGAGTAACACCATGAGCCCGATACTATTGCATAAAATGAGTGGCTTGTGTTTAAATGGCATTTTGAACTTTTTGATAATTGCAAAGAGGTCTTTGTTCTTCGCTAACAAGTCATCCTTTGGTATGACAAGCAATAATAAGAGTGCTGTAAAGAGATAGATGATGCCGAGAAGATAAAAAACCGTATTCCAATTCAGCACTGCGGTAAGATAGCTTGCGATAAGCTGACCGACGATGCCAGCGATTAAAAAGCCGGAACTGATAATTCCGATGGTGGTTATCCTTTTCTTCGGCGGGTACATTACGCCTACATAAGTTAGTGCTACTGGTGAAAAGGTAGCTGCTAAGGCACCCTGGATTCCTCTTAAAACAATCAGTTGGCTGAAGCTGTTTGCAAAACCAATAATAAAAGTCACAATGGCTAAAGCAAACAAACCGATGACCATTACGTTTTTCTTACCGTATCGATCGGATATGGCCCCAAAGAATAAACAACCGCTCGCAAAGCAGATGGAAAAAATACTTCCTGCCCAAGCAGCCTGGCTGAAAGAAATATGATAAATCTCAGACAGCTTTGGTAGCAGCGGAATGGTCACATATAAGGAACATAAGACGACCATACCGGTCCAAAATAGTACGAATGTGATGATGTTAACATTTCCTAGCTTTGTGTAGTCAATGTTTTCAATGTCTTGCGTTAATTTCATTCCTGATATTCTTCCTTTCATCCTCGTCAATGGTGTTTCTTAAGTATGAATATTACTTGATATTTCATAAAATTTAAAGAATTATTCAAAAAATGTTTTGTATTGTATCAATTTGGAGAATTATGTATTGGGAAAATTGGTACAAAAAATTATTGTAGACAAATGGGAAGGTGCGGTGCTAAAATAATTATAAATATTAAACCTGTGAACAAGAGTAGTAGGAATTATGACTTGTGCCTAGAGAGCCGCCGTTTGGTGAAAGTGCGGATGCAAAGATGATTCTGAATGGACTTGCGAGGGAAGCCTGAAATCTGAGGAGAGTAGGCGCTTACGGGATCCTGCCCGTTATCAATGGGGTGTATATGATTGTATACACAATGAGTGGACGATATATCGTCAATTTGGGTGGTACCGCAGAAGTCACAAAAGCTTTTGTCCCTTTTTATGAGGGATAGAGGCTTTTTTTATTGATTTTTGCCAGTTCTGTTAAATTTTTTATTTTATCTCAATATGTATTATAAAAGCGATTTTAAAAAAGGAGAATGAAAGAAATGTCAAAAGGTAGATTTGGTATTCATGGCGGGCAATATATGCCTGAGACACTGATGAATGCGGTTATTGAACTGGAAGATGCTTATAATCACTATAAAAATGACCCGGAATTCGTAGCCGAACTTAAAAGTTTGTTAAATAACTATGCAGGACGGCCATCAATGCTCTATTACGCAGAGAAGATGACCAAAGATTTGGGCGGAGCGAAGATCTATCTAAAGCGTGAGGATTTAAACCATACAGGTTCCCACAAAATCAATAATGTACTTGGGCAGGTGCTATTGGCCAAGCGAATGGGAAAAACTCGTGTCATTGCTGAAACAGGTGCCGGACAGCATGGAGTTGCGACAGCTACGGCAGCTGCACTATTAGGATTAGAATGTGAAGTCTTCATGGGCAAAGAAGATACCGATCGTCAGGCGCTGAATGTATACAGGATGGAGCTGTTAGGGGCAAAGGTCCATGCGGTAACGAGTGGAACACAGACCTTAAAGGATGCGGTGAATGAAACGATGCGTGAATGGACACAGCGTGTTCATGATACCCACTACGTATTAGGTTCAGTGATGGGACCGCATCCGTTCCCAACCATTGTTCGTGATTTCCAAGCCATTATTAGCCGCGAAATTAAGCAGCAGATTAAAGAAGCAGAAGGAAAGCTTCCAGATGCAGTAGTGGCTTGTGTTGGCGGAGGCAGTAATGCCATCGGTACATTCTTTGAATTTATCGAAGACAAAGATGTCCGCTTGATAGGCTGTGAAGCAGCGGGACGTGGAGTTGATACAGATCAAACGGCTGCGACGATGGCGACTGGTTCTGTCGGTATTTTCCATGGCATGAAATCATATTTCTGCCAAGATGAATACGGTCAAATCGCTCCGGTTTATTCCATTTCAGCTGGACTGGATTATCCGGGCGTAGGTCCTGAACATGCTCATCTTAAGGATATCGGAAGGGCGGAATATGTTCCGGTAACGGATGATGAAGCGGTAGATGCATTTGAATACCTTTCTCGTACAGAGGGAATTATTCCGGCGATTGAAAGTTCTCATGCGGTTGCATATGCAAAAAAACTAGCACCGACAATGGGTAAAGACGAAGTGATGGTCATCTGTTTGTCTGGCCGTGGAGATAAAGATGTGGCAGCCATCGCGCGTTACAAGGGGGTACAAATCTATGAATAAATTAGAAAAAGTATTTGCTGATGGGAAAGCATTTATTCCATTTATAACAGCAGGCGATCCGACGTTGGACATTACAGAACAATTGGTGTTGCAAATGGCAGAAGCCGGGGCAGATTTAATTGAATTGGGAATTCCCTTTTCTGACCCAGTTGCAGAAGGGCCTGTGATTCAGGAAGCAGATTATCGTGCCCTTGCTTCCGGCACAACAACCGATAAAATCTTTGACATGGTGAAACGAGTTCGTGAAAAATGTGATGTTCCGATTGCTTTTATGACCTACATCAATCCTGTATTCACTTATGGTGCAGAACGTTTTATGAAGAACTGCCGGGAGGCCGGTATTGCTGCGATAATTGTTCCGGATACTCCATTTGAGGAGAAAGAAGAACTGCAGCCATATTGTACAAAATACGATGTAAGATTAATCTCGATGATCGCTCCGTCATCCCATGACCGCATCCGTATGATTGCCCGTGAAGCAGAAGGCTTTATTTACTGCGTGTCATCAATGGGGGTAACCGGTGTCCGTTCCGAAATTGGCAATGATGCAGAGGGAATGGTTAAACTTGTGAAAGAGGTTAAAGATATCCCATGTGCAATTGGCTTTGGGATCTCCACGCCTGAACAGGCGAAGAAAATGGCTGCCATTTCCGACGGCGTAATTGTCGGGAGTGCGATCGTTCGGATCGTTGCTCAGCATGGGGAGAACTGTGTGCCTCATGTAGTGGAATTTGTGCGTAATATGAAGGAAGCGATAAGATAAATGTACTAAAAAGCTTGAGAAAAGGGGAATGCCCCGGCTCTCAAGCTTTTTTTGGTAAATCGTTCGCCGTTTTTGGCGATATCGGCCGATTTCAGGAATATATCGGCCACTTTTCGAATATATCGGCCAATTTAGGCGGAATATCGGCCACTTTGACCAATATATCGGCCGATTCAATCAATTATTGTTTTGCAGGTAAAATAAATATTTTCCAGAATAGTAAAGGTAGGTTAGTATGCAGATTAGGAAAAATGAGGTGCTTAGCGATGAAACATTGGAAGATGATCATTGATGGACAAGAAGTGGATACGAGTGACAAAATCGAAGTGAATAATCCGGCCACGCTCGAAATAATTGCCACCATTCCGAACGGAGGAGTAAAGGAAGCGAAACAGGCAGCAGATGCCGCGGCAAGAGCCTTTAAAACGTGGGCGCAGAAAACGGCAGCTGAACGCAGTCAATTATTGATGAATTGGTTCCAACTTATTGAGCGGCATAAAAAGGAAATTGGGGAAATCATGACAACTGAGCAGGGGAAACCTTTGCCAGAAGCTTTAGGTGAAGTCGGATATGCGAACAGCTTTATCTCCTGGTATGCCGAAGAAGGAAAGCGGGTGTATGGAGAAACCATTCCTGCATCAGCGCCAAATAAACGCTTGTTTGTGCAAAAACAAGCAATTGGCGTTATTGCCGCGATTACCCCATGGAATTTCCCGGCCGCGATGATTACGCGAAAAGTTGCTCCGGCTCTTGCTGCAGGATGTACTGCTGTAATTAAACCTTCAGAATTTACACCGCTGACAGCGCTTCGTATCGTTCAATTAGCGAAAGAGGCCGGAATTCCGGATGGAGTTTTGAATATTGTGACGGGAGATGCTGCGCAAATTGGAGCGGCCTGGATGGAAGACAGTACGATCCGAAAGATTTCCTTTACTGGTTCCACAAGAGTAGGAAAGTTATTAATGCGCCAGGCGCTTGAATTGGGCGGTCATGCCCCCTTCATTATTACCGCCAATGCTGATTTAGAAAAAGCTGCTAAAGGTTTAATCGTCTCTAAGTATCGTAATGCGGGACAAACCTGTGTCTGTGCCAATCGTGTCTTTGTCCATGAATCGATTGAAAAGCTGTTTTTAGAAATTTATAAAGCCGAAGTGGCTAAACTGAAGACGGGAAATGGTTTGGTCCTAGGCAATGATGTTGGTCCTCTTATCAACGGGTCTGCAATAAAGAAGGTGCAGGAGCAGC
>CALGSR010000207.1 GCA_937902115.1 uncultured Bacillus sp.
GGAGGTAGTGGAACGCGATTCCTTCCTGATGACTTGGTATGCTGAACTTCCTCTTCCACAGCTTGATCCATCATCTGCTAATGATCTGGAATTGCAAATGATGATTGATCGCGTGCGGACAGTGGCAGGATATGATCTGTATTTTTATAACTCAACGATGGAACATGAAATTCCAAGTTTATGGGTAATGGCAAAAAACAGGAAAGGGGCGGGTTTGAATATTATTTGTGCAGCCGGAGCCCATCTGGACCCTGTTCGGGCAGCAAAAAGCGCCGTTCATGAGCTGGCTGCGATGATGCACACACTTGATGAAAAATTTGAGAAGGGTAAAGAAGAATATATGCATATGTTTGCTGATTCTTCCCTGGTAAGGAAAATGGAGGATCATGGGATGCTTTACGGTTTGCCTCAAGCGGAAG
Organism: uncultured Bacillus sp.; assembly: GCA_937902115.1. Lineage (GTDB taxonomy): Bacteria > Bacillota > Bacilli > Bacillales > Cytobacillaceae > Bacillus_BD. The sequence continues at coordinate 420 of CALGSR010000207.1, forward strand.
AACGGCTGCAGTTTTTACTGGATAATAATCGCCCACAGCAAACATTTACTGAAGCCTTCAAGTGGAAGCCCCGCCATAAAGATTTAACGGACGATCTTCAGGAATTACTGCAGAAATTCCATCAATTAAATCTCGAGGTCATTGTCGTAGATCAATCAACGCCGGAAACGAAACGAAATGGACTGTCCTGCGTAAAAGTGCTGATACCGGGCATGCTTCCGATGACATTTGGTCATCACCTTACGAGAGTGACAGGGCTTGAAAGGGTACTGCGGGTGCCGATGGAACTAGGGTTTCGAGAGCATCCGCTAACTATTGAACAGCTTAATCCATATCCACATCCATTCCCATGAGCAGTGCAAAGGGGTCAAGAACATGCGTTTAGAGGAATTTTTGCATAACCTTCATTTTGCTGTTGATAAAGTAAGCCCGCCGGATTGGGAAGTGGATTGGGAAGACGCACCGCTTCCCTACAAAATCTACCGTGATTTACCTTCTGAACCATTATCTTTGGAAGTGCCACTGACACTTGAAAAATGGGAAGAACCTGTTCCGCCAACACTTCGCAAAATCGGCCATTTTCTTTGGTACGTATTCGGTATTACTCAATTTGCCGAAACCGCTATAAGCAATGATCTAAATGAAGAAAAAGAGCATATGATGTACTCGTCCCGGCGCTTTGCTCCCTCTGGCGGTGCTTTGTACCCGAACGAACTGTATGTCTATTTGAAGATAGAGGAACTGCCCAGTGGTATTTACCATTATGATGTGGTACACCATCGTCTGGTACTGCTGCGGGAAGGACAGTTCGATTTATACATTTCCCGTGCCCTGGGGAACCGATGTGAAATATCCGCATGTTTTGCTTCGGTTTTTGTATCGACCATGTTTTGGAAAAACTTTTATAAATACAATGATTTTTCCTACCGCCTGCAAGGTTTGGATACTGGTGTGCTAATTGGACAGCTGTTGGAAACAGCCAAGCGATTTGGCTTTGCATCAGGGGTGTATTTCCAATTTCTTGATCGTGCAATGAATCATCTGCTTGGCCTGTCCGAAGAAGAAGAGAGTGTTTATGCGCTAATTCCGTTAACAGTAGAAGCAACGAATTGGTCCTCTTGCCTGGGTAACAGAGACGGAATCGTTTCTGCTGCAGAACTGTGCCAGGAATTGCAGCCAATTCCAACGGAACACTATGTCAAATCTCAAAGAATCAGGCAATATCCCATGTTAATCAAGATGAATGAAGCATCGATGTTGGAATCAACAAGCATGTTCCGGCAAATGAAGGTACAAGAGCAGGAAATTAGAAAAGAATCGCCGGCGGAGCTGCCGCAGGTAAAACGGTTAGCATATGATTTCGCTGATGCTTGCCGAAACCGCTTTTCACCGGATATGGATTTCGCAATGGGAAAAGTAAGCCGAATGGAACTGGCTTCACTGCTTCAGGAAACAGCAGCCTCTTTCCAATATCGCAATGATATCGATGAAAAAAGCTGTAAGCAACATTCCCGCGTCTCATTATATGGCTGTTTTCATCAGATTGAAGGGATTCCCGATGGGGCTTATCATTATGATAGCGAGAAACACGCATTACAACCAGTCCAGCTGGGGTGTCAACACTTCCGTTTGCAATGCGGAATCTCTGCAGGAAATGTGAATTTGTTCCAAGTTCCACTCTGCCTGCATGTTGCAGGGGATAAAGATCATTATAAAAAGGAGTTGGGTTATAGAGGTTATCGCATTCAACAAATGGAAGCTGGTATGCTCGTGCAAAGATTATTGCTGGCGGCGTCAGCAATTGGTTTCGGTGGGCACCCGCTCCTTGGGTATGATGCAAAATTATGTGATGACATCTATCAAATGGAAAGAACAAACAAAACAACACTTATTCAAATTCCAACCGGACCCTATCGAGCGCGCCCTTGGTTAAAAGGAAGCCTGCAATGTTAAATGGTGATGTAAGGAAACTGGCAGGTATGAAAAGAGGAGTAAACCTTACAATCTTATAAAGTAAATATTCCGTTCATCCCTTTATAGAAAATAAAAGCTGGCAGCTTAATGAATAAAGCGTGCCGGCTTTTTTACAGATATGGGCTGGTATATACTGTATATTGGCTTTTTTAATATCTCCGCAGCTGGGTTAAAGTCTATCATTTTAACAAATAGTTGAATTAGTAAGATATAATAATAGTATGAATGTTCCAGACAAATCTTTTTGAAGAAAATAGTGAGCGATATAAAAACTGTAAGGGGGGCCTTATTGTATGAAAGTAGAAAAAAACTCGAATAAGCCGCATGTCTATTATTTTATATTCGGACTCATGATTGTCCTGCTATTAAATACTTTTCTTTTCCCTGATCTAATGAACCAGAAAGTCACACAGGTAGATTATGGAGAATTTTTGGCGCAAATTGACAACGGAAATGTTAAAACAGTCGAGGTAAAAGAAACTCAAATTGGCTTTACGGCCGTGGACGATAATGGGGAGGAAGGAATCTATTTAACAGGCCGGATGGATGATCCTGATTTAGTGAATCGGCTCTATCTCGCCGAGGTAGAATTCTCACAAGTCATCCCGAAAGAAACTTCGCCGCTCATTTCCTTTTTATTGATGTGGATCCTTCCACTTGTTCTCTTC
>CALGSR010000208.1 GCA_937902115.1 uncultured Bacillus sp.
TAAAATAGATACAGATTAGATACCTTCCTATAAATGGAGGAAATAGGAGCGGAGAAGGAAATGAAAAAAATTACTTTTATTCATGCCGCAGATTTGCATTTAGATAGTCCGATGACAGGTCTGTCGCATTTGCCGCAGAAAATATTTGAGCGTATTAAGGAAAGTACATTTGCTGCTTTAAGAAACTTGACAGACGCAGCGATTGAGCATCAGGTAGATATTGTCATCTTTGCCGGTGATTTATTTGATGAAGCGGACCGGAGTGTACGTGCACAAACGAGACTGCGGAAAGAAATGCTGCGCCTAAAAGAACATCAAATTGAAGTCTATCTTGTTTATGGAAATCATGATCATCTAAATGGCTCCTGGATCCACCTCGATATGCCGGAGAATGTCCACGTCTTCAAAGATGAAGTAGAAATGAAGGTATTTCGCAAAGATAATACCTCCGTTCATCTTTACGGCTTTAGTTATCCGGTGCGCCATGTGACAGAAAACATGACGGGTGACTATTTAAAGGTGAAGGGAGCAGACTTTGATATTGGAATCCTGCACGGTCATAGTGATGGGACGAGTGAACACGGCCGTTATGCTCCTTTTCAAGTAAAAGAACTTGTTGTGAAAAAGTTCGATTATTGGGCCCTTGGTCATATCCACAAGCGGCAATTACTCCACGAACTGCCGTACATTGTTTATCCGGGAAATATTCAGGGAAGAAACAAAAAAGAAACAGGCAGTAAGGGCTGCTATTTGGTGACCATGACAGAAGAAGAGACAAAACTAGAATTTATTGAAACCTATGATGTCTTATGGGAAGAGTCCAGTATTGATGTTCAGGATATACATAGCTTTCAAGAGCTCTATTTGCGATGTTTACAGGAAGTAGAAAAAATACGCTTATTTCGTAAAGCTGTCCTTCTGACACTTACATTAAAGAATGTAAACCTTACAGGACAAGAACTTACAGCAGTTGTGAATGGGGAACTTCTAAAGTCGATACAGGAGGAAGAAGGGGAGGAAGAAGCGTTTGTTTGGGTAACAGCGATAGAAATGGAACAGGGATCCATATGGGAAAGAGAACAACTGGAAGAGGAATCAGACTTTTATCGCGAGTTATTTCGAATGTTTGATCGTGAGGACCATGTCACGGAAAGTACCCGTTCTCTTTACGAGCATCCAGCAGCCAGGAGGTTTTTAACTGAACTTACTGAGGAAGAAAAAAACAGATTGCAGGAAAGGGCTTTACAGAAACTGGTTCAATTTCTGCAGCATGATTAGATTGGAGGTGATGGAAGGTGAAGATAGTCGAAATCAATATCTATGGCTATGGAAAGTTCGAAAATGTGACATTTACTGATTTACATTCGACACAGGTATTTTTTGGCGAGAATGAAGCAGGAAAATCTACCATTATGTCCTTTATTCATAGTATCTTATTTGGCTTTCCAACAAGACTGCATTCCGAACTACGCTATGAGCCAAAAAAAGGAGCAAAATACGGCGGTTCATTAACGGTTATTTTTTCGGAAAAAGGAAGGGTAATGATCGAACGAGTAAAGGGGAAGGCTGTCGGAGATGTCTCGGTACGTTTAGAAAATGGCAGAACAGGAGGAGAGGAGCTTTTAAAAGAGCTATTAGCTTCCATTGATAAGAATTTGTTTCAAGCCATTTACTCCTTTAATTTACACGGACTGCAGAATATCCACCAAATGAAGGGGGAAGAACTTGGCCGCTTTTTGTTTTCCACAGGTGTAATTGGTTCAGACAGCCTAGTAAAAACAGAAAATGAATTAAATAAAGAACTGGATCTGCGCTTTAAGCCAAACGGCAGAAATCCATTGTTGAATACAAAACTAAAGGAACTGCGTCAATTATGGAAAGAATTAAAAAAAGCAGAGGGGAATAACGAGCGGTATATCGAGCTGCTACGGAAGAAAGAGGCAGTGGAACAGGAAATTGTAGAAACGAGGGAAACAGCTGCCGAAGTGTCGCGGCAATTGGCTCGTTTTGAAGAGTTAAAAAAGGCTGCGCCGCTGCTGCGCCAGGAAAAAATACTAAAAGAGGAATTAGTACAGTCTGCTGACTTGGTGTTTCCAGAAAACGGACTTCAGCGGCTCGGTCATTTGCTTGAAATACAAAACTCAATTGAAAGAAATCACGCAGTCCTGAGAAAGCGGATCAAAAGCATTGAGGTTGAATTAGCAGAAATAGAACCGGATTTTAAACTCATCGGTACGGAACAGGGAATTAACAGGGCTTCTGAAAGTCTGAAATTATTGGAACAGCGGCAGCAGGAAACTTTGCAGCTGCAGGTGAAATTGAAAAAAATAGAGGAAGATTTTGTTTTATTACAGAATAAACTTCATTGCGATTTCAGCGAAGAGGAGATATTGAAAGCTGATACAAGTATTTTTATGCGCGAGCAGGCTGCACAATTAATGGCGAGCCAAAAGCGTCTGAGTGATAAAAAACACGAGTTGGATGAACAGTTTCAAAAGGAGAAAGGCCGGCTGGAGGAATTGGAAAATAGAGTACAAGCCTTGAAAAGCGAGATCATGCCGGAAGTTGAACGTCAGGAGCTGAAAGAAAAGCTTAGAGAAGCAGGTACAAAGGAATGGATGCATGAAAGGTCCCAGGAAGTGAAGGAAAGGCTGACCTTTCTTACAAGTACGCTTGAGCGGGCGGAACATTACAGGGGCAGGGAAAAGAAACAGTATTTTATTTTTCTGTTTTTAAGTGTTCTTCTTATTGCTGCAGGATGGATTGCAGAATTGCTCGTTATGATTGCGCTTGGAGGATTGGCTCTTTTGTTTGTTTTCTCTTTACTGTTGCAGAAACGCAGCTTTGGAGATGAAACTCATTTGCAGGAGGAAATTCGTAAATGGCGGAGGAAGGAAGAGGAGTATAAAGAAAAGCTGAACAGGCCGGAGCAGCAAATGGATTGGCTTGAGCAAAACCTTAAGCGGGATGACATGCTGCGGGAACAGCTTCTTAGTTTAACGGTAAAGCTCGAAGAACAGCAGGCGCAATATGACCGTGTAATTGATAAGTACGAGAATTGGGAAAAAGAAATAGAGGATTTGAGAGGGCAATTACTTTCTGCGGGGAAGAAGCTGAATCTTCCTCCGCGTATCGCTTTGAATTACCTTTTTGATGCTTTTCAAATTGTAGAAGATTTGAAAAGAAATGTTCAGGAAAAGTTATACCTTCTGGAACAATTAACTGCGAATGAACAAATAATAAGAAATTTGAACAAGCCGCTGGAGAAGTTATCAGCATTATTTTTTCAAGAAGGAGATTTTACTATTCAAGAGGTTGTTCTCTCTTTAAAGGGGAGGGTTCGGCTTGAATTAGACAAGGAAATCAAATACAAGGAGAAAGGGGAGCAATTAAATCACCTTAGAGAGGAATTAAAGGAGTATGTCTTGGAGCTTGAGCGGATCCACCAGGAACTAGAAATCCTTTATTCATCTGCGGCCTGTGAAAATGAGGAACAGTTTCGCGATACAGCAAATAAGGCAGTATATCAAAAAGAATTGCAGCAACAGTTAGAACGTGTATCGATTCAGTTAAAAATGATTGCGCTGCAAGGACATGAGAGGGAAGACCTGTCGAGTGTTAATCAACTGGAAGCACAAATTCAAGAAAGTAAAGCAAAAATAGAAGTTTTTACAGAAGTGCAGAACAAGCTGCATGATGAATTAGCACAATTAAAACATACGATTCATTTACTCGAGGATGGGGGAACATATGCTGAAACCCTTCATCGTTTTAAGTTGCTGCAAAGTGATTTTGTTGAAGAAGCCCGAGAGTGGGCGGTCTTTATAACGGCTAAAGAGATGCTGCAAAAAACAGTACAAATTTTTAAAGAGGAACGGCTGCCAACCATGCTCAATATGGCTCAGAAGTATTTATCTTTTTTAACGGATGGTCAGTATATCCGAATCATACCGAAGCAGGAGGGGAGTGGCTTTTTAATTGAAAACAGAGATCGTCTCCTGTTTGAAGCCAATGAACTGAGCCAGGCGACGACGGAACAAATCTATATCTCGATCCGTCTCGCGCTTGCTGTGACGATCTATGAGAAATTTAAATTTCCGATTATTATTGATGATAGTTTTGTTAATTTTGATGCGAAGAGAACGGATAAGGTGATCCAACTGCTGAATGAACTTAAACAGCATCAAATCCTGTTCTTTACATGCCATGAACATCTTTTAAAATACTTTAATGATGAGGATATTATTTACTTGCAAGCGATTCATTCGATGGCAGAACAGTAAGAAATGATGCAAAAGGAGACACGATAGAATGACTTCCATTCACAGTGTCTCCTTTGTTCATTATTTAATTAACTCGGTGTTTTCATAGCGGCTGTCTAAAAAGTCGACGATGTGAATGAGATAGCCTTCAAGGGTTTGCGGTTTTGGGACGGCTGAACCCCATTCCGGGAGTCCGTGATGGCAGAGAATACAATGTGATAGATGATGAATATCTTCTAGTGAAATAGCAATGGATTCTGTTTCAATGATTTTCGAAAGCATAAGTACACCATACGGGATATGGCCAATCATCACTCCTAATTCATCCATGATAATCCCTGTTTGTTTGCGGTTTTCAAGCGTGCTATGATCAGCTGTTGGAAATAAAAACTTAAATTCTTCAAATTTCTTGCCGGCATGATCATATTCTAGTAGTTTTCCGATATCATGATAAAGAATACTAGTCAGCAGCAAATCATAATTAGGCGTCGTTTCTTTAAAATGCATCATGCCGTAAAACATTGTATATAAGTGGTCAATCGTATCCTTCCACACAAGCTTCTGTGGATTTACTTCATCCGCATTCATTTGCGCCCAAATATCCCGTTTGTGAGCCTTCTCGATACAATTAATGAGTTTAAGTGTTGCTTGGTAGTGATCCTCTTCGAGTTTGAGTATATAACGGGCAAATCGCATTAATCCCACTGTATGTTTTAACAATCCGCCTAAATAATTATGATGATGTCCTTTTGCCGCGGGTCTCAGTGAAAATTGACCCCAAAACTTTCTCAGTGCAGCGAAGGAAATCTCTTTAAAGGGAGATTCCAATTCCCGAAGATAAGAAACTAATTCAACCGTTAGCTCTTCGAGGCTCTGTTTCGTGTAAGATAATAGAGAAAATGGATTGATATCCTCAGTGCAAGGTTTGATCTTGTTGATCGTCAGCGATTTATGACCGCGGTATTCATCGACCTTTGCCTCAATGTCAAAAACAGAGAATTCTTCTAACAATGGAAGTGTTTTTTCGACGGAGCCTTGATTATCCCACATTTTTGTATTAATTGTGCCAAAGTTATTAGCAAATCGCATTTTAAGATATTGTTTATTTGTTTTCGTTACTTCTACACTGTATTCATTAAGGAGCAGACGACGACCTGGCGGCAACCATCGGTTCGCTCTGCTTCGATTACCTGGACGCGCCCG
>CALGSR010000209.1 GCA_937902115.1 uncultured Bacillus sp.
GGAATTCATGTCCTTTCGCCACCATACCTTCTCCAATTAAAAAATTATCTTTCCTGCCAAAAATCTCCCGATACCCAAGTGCAGCGAGTTTTTTTTGCATTTTCACCTTACCAGGAATAAGTCCGATCATCGGAAATTCCTCGCCATTTGTCGTAATGATTGCCTCTGTTAAATACATAAAGCCGCCGCATTCAGCCAAAGTTGGTATTCCATTAGCAACGCTTGAACGAATGGAGTTCTTTGCTCGCTCATTTCGCGTAAGCTCTCCTGCATATTCTTCTGGAAAACCGCCGCCAATATATAAGCCGTCACTGCCTGCAGGAATTTCTTCATTCTGTAAAGGAGAGAAGTACTTAAGTTCTGCACCAAACATGCTCAGTAATTCAAGGTTTTCCTGATAATAAAAATTGAATGCAGCATCCTTGGCCACTGCAATGACAACATTTTTCTTTTTTTGTGGTGTAAATAGACTTAAGTCAGCCGCATTTATTAGGGGAGCTGCAGCTAATTCATATAAGCGATCGATATCAACGGTTTCGGAAATCATTGTTCCCAATTTCGTAAAAAACGGATTCAGTTCCCCGCGTTCAATGGCCGGAATTAAACCTAGATGCCGGCTTGGAATATCAATATCTTGTTCCGCCTTTAGAAACCCTATTACCGGAACATGGCATTCCTGCTCAATGGCAGCTTTTACGATTTCAAAATGCCCTGTACTGCCAACTTTGTTAGCAATAACCCCGACAATATTCGGACCGCTAGCCAATGTTTGAAATCCTTTCACAATAGCGGCAGCACTGCGTGCCATACTGGCGCAATTGACAATAAGAAGTACCGGACTTTCAGTAATCATACTAATTTCCGCAGTTGATCCTGTGTTTTCCAACGGATTTTTCCCATCAAAAAATCCCATGACGCCTTCAATAATCGAAATGTCAGCCCCCTTACTTGCATGGACTGTTATGTCGCGTACGGTTTGATGATCAAACATCCAACTGTCCAAATTCCGTGATACCCTTCCGGTAACTGCTGTATGGTAAGTGGGATCGATATAATCAGGACCGCATTTAAAGCCCTGTACGGTATAGCCCTTTTGCTGTAATGCTGCCATTATCCCAATCGTAAACGTCGTTTTCCCAACGCCGCTCCCTGTTCCGGCAATCACCAATCTTCTTTTACTCATCTGCTTCCCCCTTAGAGTAGGAAATGACTCCCACAGAGATCGTCACATTACCTGATTTCTTCTTCACAAGCTCAAGTTCCGAAGCCACTGTATAAATCCGAACAGCAGGTTCACTGACCCCATAGGCACCGGTATACTTATAAACCGTTTCCGATGGTGCCTGTATTTCTGCCTTATTTAATGTATCTGGGGGATAATAAACAAACTCCCAGCCATATTTTCCAGCTATTTCAAGCATGCCTTGTTCGTCCTTTTTTAAATCAATCGTACAAAGGGCTTTAACACTTTTCAAAGAAATACGCAGTTCAGCCAATGTTTCTAGAATGATCTTCTCTATCTCCATTGCAGTGGTACCTCGGTTGCAGCCCATTCCAATCGCAACCGATTTTGGCCGGAAGAGAACTCCATTTTCAAGGATTGATTCTTCCTCACCCGCTAATAGACGGTGTGTGATAATAAGTGCTGCTTTAGGCTTTGCTTGTTGTGCTTCTTGAATAGAATCATAGATCACTAGATTTTGCGGCAGAGGAGTTTCATACATCCACCAATCAGGCTCGCCTGATTCCTGTACAATAGCAACATGTTCCTCGTTTACAACGGAAGCACTAACAGGGGTTAATTTCTCCTCGGAATCCCATACCCAGCCAAAGCGTGAGCCTAACAAATCGACAGGAATAGTTTGCTGTACATCTGATGCGGTTGTAATGACCGCTCTTGCTTTAAGTAAAGCGGCCACTTCTCGGGTAAGCTCATTTGCCCCGCCTAAATGACCAGACAATACACTGATGACATTCTCTCCGCGATCGTCAATAACAACCACAGCCGGATCTGTTTTCTTATCTTTTAAGATAGGAGCAATCATTCTCACAACAGCACCGAGTGAAATAATCAAGATTATTCCCTTGTATAGCTGAAAAAGAGCAGGAAGGAGCAGTTTGACGCTGCCTGTGAAAAGTTGAATCCCTCTCCTCTTTTCATCCCCTTTTTCAAATTTGCTCATATAATACAAATCAGTTTGTGCAAACACTCCATTCAGTTTACGAGAGTTCTCAACACCATGTTTTGTTATCGCAACAATAGCATAGGGATTTTGTTTCCGAATGGGAGCCATTACCCCTTCTCTCAACTCAGTCGTCATTCCTTGACACCCCTGCGGTATCCGTGGGTAAAGGAAGCATCATAAAGTTTTGAACGGAATTCATCCTTTTCATAAATATTCGGATCAAGGGCCCAGCCAGCCAATATCATCGCTGTTTTTCGAATCCCATTTTTTTGCATATCTTCATCAAGATGTGCCAATGTCGTGCGGACGATTTTCTGATCCGGCCATGATGCTTTTTGAATGACCGCTACAGGTGTTTCATCCTTCCAACCTGCAGCCTGCAGCTCTTTTACAATTTTTTTCGTTAACGTGGCGCTTAAAAACAAGGCTAATGTACAGTGATGACTCGCTAAATCCCTTAATTTTTCAAATTCCGGCACAGGGGTGCGGCCCTCGGCTCTTGTCAATATCAGTGTCTGGGTTAAATCTGGAATGGTCAGTTCAGCCCCAATCGCGGCAGCTGCGGCAAAAACAGAACTTACCCCTGGTATAACTTCATAATCAATCTTTTCCTTCTTTAATAGAGCAATTTGTTCCATAATCGCGCCGTACATCGAGGGGTCGCCTGTATGTATACGTGCCACCATTTTCCCTGCGTTAATCCTGTCGATCATAATCGCAGCGATTTCTTCTAAATGCATTCCAGCTGTTTTTAGCACTTCTGCTTCGGGCTTAGCCTTAGCGATCAATTCATCATTTACTAATGAATCCGTATAAAGAATCACATCGGCACTTTGAAGTATTTGCAGCCCCTTTACTGTAATTAAATCAGGATCTCCCGGACCTGCTCCGACAATATAAACCTTTCTCATTTTCGCACCACCATTAATGTTAAGTATTCCAGTTCTGCTCCTTCAAGCTCACTCATCTTCCAAATGACTTCCTCATCAGATGTCACCTTCGTGATAACGTGGGCATGATCGAATAAATCTAAATCTTTTAAAACAGAAATCATTAAATCTATCACTTTTGCTACTTTTATAAACACGATGGCATCGTGATCGATAATCGCTTTTTTCATCGCTTCGTAATCATCCCTTGCTGGAATAATCGCTACATGCTCATCACCATCAGCTAATGGGAGACCGAGTCTTGAGGCGGCTCCATTAATAGACGAAATACCAGGGATACTCTTAATCTTTGCTTCCGGATGAAGCTCCTGCATTAATTTCATCATATGGATAAATGTGCTGTATAAAAGCGGATCTCCTTCTGTAACAAAAGCGACATCTTTTCCCTCTTTTAACTTTAGCCAAATCTGCTCTACCGCCCGATTCCATTCACGCTGCAAAATGTCTTCATCCTTTGTCATCGGAAAGACGAGACCAATCATTTCCTTTTCCTCCGGGCGGATATATACGTCAACAATGCGATGGGCATAGCTTTTGCTGCCCTTTCTTTTCCTTGGATAGGCAATAACCGGCGCTTCCTGTAATACACGGAAGGCCTTCACTGTAATTAACTCCGGATCTCCCGGTCCTACTCCAAGACCATATAATGTACCAACATTACTCATTACTTTCTTCCTTTCGTTGTGCCGAGATAATATAAATTGGATTCAAGGGAACAAATCGATTCATGTCCAAAATCGGTTTACTTCTGGAAACTTGCGTAAGCATAATAGCGGTTTGAAAACCAGTCTGTAAGAAAGCTTCATTCGCACGATATAAATTTTCAATCGTTGCTGCATTTAAGACAATTCGACCGCCCTTTTTTAACCGACCGCAGCAGGTTTGAATTAATTCAGTCATTTCCCCGCCTGTTCCACCGATAAAAATCGCATCCGGATCTGAGAATGACTCAAGACCTGAAGGTGCCTTTCCATGAACCGCTGTAATATCGACTCTGAATTTATGTTGATTAGCGATACAATTAGCTAAGTCTGCTTCATTTTTTTCAATAGCAAAAATCTTTCCCTCGGGGGCAAGTTTGCCTGCTTCAATCGCCATCGAACCTGTGCAAGTTCCAATATCCCAAACTGTACTATTTTTCCGCAGCTGTAAAGCAGAGAGACTTAATACACGAATTTCTTTTTTCGTAATTAACCCCTTATCCGGTTTCCGCTGGAAAAACTCCTCATCAGCAATCCCTAAAGTCCAGCTCGGACCCTCTGCATTCTTTTTTAGAATGACTACGTTTAAAGGAGAAAACTCATGCCGAAGCATGTCCTCTAATTCATACCAGCTTGTCCTTTCGTGTTCTCCTTGGAGATTTTCGGCAACAAACGCCCGGTATTCTGTCATTCCGAAAGTAAGAAGGTATTGCGCAATACGGTTTGGGTTATTTTCTTTATCTGTCAAAAGGGCTACTTTGTCTTTCCCATCAATCCTCTGCGCCAACCCCTTCATACTGCGTCCATGAACACTGATAACAGCGGCATCGTGCCAGCTCTCACCCATTTTCGCAAAGGCCAGCCCAATTGAACTTACATATGGATACACTTCTACTTCCATTTTGCTTGAAATATAGCCGCCAATCCCATAATAAAGCGGATCACCTGAAGCTAAGATAACGACAGGACGCCGTTCATTTTGTAACCGTTCAACAATCGCCTTTAAGTTACTCTTTATAACTACCTTTTCTCCCTCGTAATCAGGAAAAAACGATAATACTCTTTCACCGCCAATGAGCACTTCACTCTCTTTAATCCATTGGCTATATTGCGGCAATAGGCTTTTTTGTCCGTTATCCCCGATTCCGATTAATTTAATCGATTGCGTCAATCCCAACAGCCCTTCCTAATAATTGTCCTTTCAGCGAATAAATCGCTGTTTCAAATTCGATTCCACCGTTTATATGCTTTAATGCTGTATAGCAGCATGTTTCACAAAGCTTTTGGAAGAATTGTTCCAGTCCCGCTTCAAGCATTAGCTCACCGACCTGCGACGCCGTATTGGCCTGAAGCACCTCCCCGACTAGCTTTTCATTTGCCCCCGCATCCCTTGCAATATTTGCTAGAAATTCAAAACTGACGGATGAGCCCCTTGAATGAACCATCATCACTCCTTGGGCAAACTTCGAAAACTTCCCCATCATACCAACGAGCGACACTTTTTTAATCCCCTGTTTTTTGCACTGCTTGATTGAAAAACCAATAAAATCGCCCATTTCAATAAAAGCTTCCTCAGGTAAGTTTGCAAGAAGATTCATGGCATACTTTTCACTCCGTCCTCCTGTTGTTAAAACAACATGCTCTGAACCGCAGGCCTTTGCTACACTAATCGCCTCTGCAATACTGGCCATATAGGCGGAACTGGAAAAAGGGACGACGATCCCTCTCGTGCCCAAAATCGAGATGCCTCCGATAATCCCAAGACGGCCATTTAAGGTTTGCTTCGCAATTTCTTCGCCCTTTGGCACAGAAATCACAACCTTGACTCCTCTATGGATCTCGAATTCTTCTAGTACTTGCCCAATCGTTGATAAAATCATTTGCCGCGGCACCGGATTAATAGCTGCTTCACCTACAGGAACGGGGAGGCCCGGCTTTGTTACTCTGCCTACACCTATTCCTCCATCTAAAGAAATACCAGGCAGGTCTGTCCAGAACACCTCAGCTGTGATAAGTGCCTGATGTGTTGCATCCGGATCATCCCCACCGTCTTTTATCGTTTCCGCATAGCCTGACTTTTCTGAGATGACACATCTTTCGATAGAGAAGACTGCATCACGCCCTACAGGCAGATGAATCGACACTGACTTCTGTACTACACCAGTTATAAGTGCGATTAATGCTGCTTTGGCTACAGCAGTAGAGCATGCCCCTGTTGTGTAGCCATGCCGCATTTGCGATTTATCCTTTTTTTCTTTCTTTTCCATCATTAAGCCTCATCTGCTAAAAGAGAAATCGCATTTAATGCTGCAACCGTTACCGTACTTCCGCCTTTCCGGCCAACATTTGTGATAAATGGCACCTCAGTAATTTTTGCCAATTCTTCCTTTGATTCTGCAGCAGAAACAAATCCTACCGGCATCCCGATAATCAAGTCAGGCTTTGCTATCCCTTCTTTGATTAAACGAATCAGTTCTAATAAGGCTGTCGGTGCATTCCCAATCGCATAAATCCCGCCTTCATGTTCACGCACAGCTTTCCGCATCGAAATAATCGCTCTTGTCGTATTCAGTTTCTTTGCTTCAACAGCTACATCCGGGTCTGAAATGTAGCAATGCAAATCCCCGCCATGCTTTTGAAAACGTGCTTTTCCAGACCCGCTTTCAATCATTTGTACATCGGCAATGACATGTCTGCCTTTTCGGATTGCTTCTACCCCGGCGCGAACTGCATCAGGATGGATGATCACGCTTCTGCCTAACTCAAAATCAGCTGAGGCATGAATAATGCGGCGGACAATCTTCCATTCGTCCTCGGAAAAATCATGCGGGCCCATCTCCTCGGCTATCATTGCAAAACTGTAATCATATATTTTATCCGGGTCAACGGTTAACGGTTTGAAATCTGTTTTAAAATCCATCTTTTAATTTCCTCCTAATGAATACTTTTCAAATGATTAAGTACACCAGCATTGCTAGAATACAAGTTTTGATATTGTATTTTTGGCCGAGCAATCAGAATGGTTTCGATTCCGCATTCCAATGCGGCTTCTATTTTTTCATCCACGGCACCAACTTTTCCGCTCTCCTTCGTAATCATCAACGTCACATCGTAATGACGGTATAAAGCTTTGTTTAACTCTTTCGAAAAAGGGCCTTGCATAGCGACAATATTTTTTTGTTCAATCCCAAGTAGAGCACATTTTTCCATATTATCAAGACGAGGAAGCATTCTCGCAATGACTCTTGTATTTTCCAAACCTGCCAATTCCTTTGTAAAAATCTCGAGCGTTTTACTCCCGGTTGTCAGCATAATCACCCCGCGTTTTTCTGCGGCTAATTTGGCTGCAGCCCCGTAATCACGAACAACGATTAGCCTTTCATCGTTATATTGCTGCTGTTCCCGTTCATAACGGATGTATAGAACATTCGCTTCATTTGCAGCCTGCAGTGCATTTTTGGAAGCCTCTTCAGCAAACGGATGGCTTGCATCAACAACAGCTTGAATTCCTTTTTGCCTGATCAACACGGTCATGTCCGCTGCAGTTAGGCGCCCAATTCTCGTGTCTACCCCTTGATTCTCGAGACTTTTCGCTGCACTCTCTGTCACGACAGTTGCCAAAATCCGGTACCCTGCTTCCTTTATCTGAACAGCTAACTCTCTCGCATCACTTGTACCTGCTAAAAATAAAATCATGTTCCTTTTCACCTCGAATACTCAGTTCTGAATTTGGTCTTATTGGTGCTCGTGTACGTGATGGTGAGTATGTCCATGGTGATGACCATTCTCATCCGCATACTTCTCGTACCTTACTAAATCCACCTCTCCGCTTGAGCTTCCTTCAATCGCCTCTCTTACCCGCTCATTTAAAATGAGTTGCAATTTTTCGTGATAGCCGAAATATTCCGCTAAAACAAATTGATGATCAGGATATTGCCCTTGATACAGGCCAAGCATTTTTCCCATCCGCTCCATTAAAATTCCAGTAAATAAAAAATAGGGCAGGAGGATCACCTTTTTCGCTCCAAGTTTGATACACCTTTCGATGCCCTCATCAACAAGTGGCTGTGTCACTCCCATAAAAGCACTTTCCACCCAGCGGACATTTAATTTTTCCCAAAGCAGCCTTGTAATTTTATAAAAATCACTATTTGCTTGACTGTCACTGCCCCCGCGGCCAATTAGGAGTACGGCCGTTTCCGGATGTTCTGCCGCCACGTCAAAGCCAGTTTCTGCTAATCGATCCGTGACAATTTCTAATGCTAACGGATGAACTCCGATCGTTTCTCCATAAATAAATTTCACTGCTGGATACTTCTCCCTTGCGGCTATTATCTCTGCAGGAATATGGAGTTTTGAATGTCCAGCATGCAATAAGATAATCGGGATAACAATGACCTCTGACACCCCTTTTGCGATACAATTTTCAATCCCTCGAGGAATCGATGGTATGCCAAATTCAAGAAAACATGTTTCAATGATTAAGCTCGAATCAAGCTGCGGAATCATCTTTTTGACAAATAATCGAACTTCCTCATTTCCAGCCTCTAATCTGCTCCCATGTCC
>CALGSR010000210.1 GCA_937902115.1 uncultured Bacillus sp.
CAATTACATACACCAATAAAATTGACTTAAGGACAGGAATCCAAAAAACCGGGGCATCGCTACGACGCCCCGGTTTTACTTTCATCTCAAAAATGTCCCCCGACGCAGACAGATGTCCATTTTGGGTGTCAGGCACGCGAAAAGGACATTTGTCCATATGTGGTGTCAGGCACCGAATATGCACCGTTATCTTGGCAGCGTAAATGTTGCTGTGTTGCCTTTAAAATCGTCACGTCCATCCTGACGGATAAAAGGACCGAATTCAAGGTCGAATTTTTTATACAGACCGAATTCATCTTTTCTAAAAATGTAGGTTAGATATTTCTCACCTGAGGCGCCAGGGGCGATTTCATCTGTTGATTGAGCATCAGCCATTGTCGATAGGAAGCGGGCACGATTGTCGTCAACTACCAGGATGTTGCTGATATTGCGAATCGTAATCGGCGCATCTGTCTGATTTTCCACTTTAAATTTAGCTGTTAAAGAGGCAAGCTCTACATCACCAAAGTTGCGGAAGCGGTCTTTGTTCGCTTCAGTAGGAATGATATCGGTATATTGCACGCCATCAAGCGTAATATTTACCTTATCAATCTGCTTTGTTTCATTGATCTCATTTTTCTCAAAAATCATTTTCTTTTCTACCCAGTTATCGTTTGTCAGGCGGTCCGGATAATATTTCGGGGCACTGGCAACTGCAGCAGCCTGCTCCTCACTGTATGTAAAATCAAATGTGGCATCTCCTCTGAAAGACCCTGCGTACGTATTATTTTCAGAGACTCCGCCTTCAATAATATACTTTGGTGCCACTGTTTTTAATGTTTCAAAATCTTCATTCGTTAGTGTAAAAGTCATAAGTCCTGTTACCTTTTCACCTGCAGCATATTTAGACGTTTCGGTTTCTTTTTGCGATTTTGGTCTAACGTCGCGTACAAATGTGATGCGATCCGGAATATAATCGGACGCACTTGTAAGCTGGATGCGGTGGATGTTGTTATAATACATCGGTTTATCCAAGGTATTATGAATCGTTACCTTCGAAGTGACAACATAGCCATCTGTTTGATCATCAAAAGGAATCGTCACATCTCTATGCATATCGGTTACTTTTGTAATCTGATACTCATCAACCGTTACCTTAAAGCCGTTCATATCATGGCTGTAATTCGGCTCTTTATTCGTATAAATGACTTCAACATTTCCTTCTGACTCTTCAGCAATATTAGGGTTTAACACTTCGCCTTTGCCGGCAGAAGCTTTTGTTTCCTTTTCTTTTTCTTTGCTGCTATCTTCAGTCTTTGCTTTTTCCTCTGTCTGCTCTACAACTTTCTTCTTTTCCGGTGTTCCTGATGCCTTTTCATCCGTCCCGCATGCTGCTAATAGCATAGCTGTTGAAAGGACGGCTGCTGATAAAAACTTCTTCTTACTCAAAATGTCACAACCTTTTCAGTAATATTAATATTTAAATAGTATAGAATAATAACTCTGCTTTAACTATAGGAACAATTGAATTCGGTAAGAAGGTAACGAGTATATAGACACCCTTTAGACCTAGATTGGTAGGGTGTATCTTACGGTGTCCCCTCCATATGAACAAATGTCCATTTTTGGTGTCAGGCACGCCAACAGGACATTTGTCTATATCTGGTGCCAGGCACCAACACCAGAGCACCAACACCAGCAAAAAAAACCAACTCTGCGTGGAGAGTTGGTTGTAAAGAGGTGCTGTACGAAAAGACTCTTGAAGAGTCTGAACATGGGATATGGCACATATATGAGCGATAAAGTGAAGCCAAAGAGGGGACGGCGCGAACGAGTGAACCGTCCCGGTGTCTAACTATCTTCCTAATTGCGCCTTTCCTTCCGGCGTCATGTTTTCCGGAGACCAAGCCGGCTCCCAAACTAAATCGACATCAACCTTCTCAATCCCGTCCAATCCATAAAGGCTGTTTTTTACACCGCCCACGATGCTGTCATGAAGCGGGCATCCCGGAGTTGTGAGCGTCATCGTAACGGAAACCGCGTCATCCTCAGGAAAATCCACATTGTAAATCAACCCTAAATCAACAACATTAATATTCAACTCAGGGTCATAAACGTCCTTTAAGGCATCAAGTACTTTTTCTTTTAAATCCATGATTCAAACCTCCTATTTTGTTACAACTTTTCCGATTGAAAAACAAAAGGCAACACATGCGGCAGCAAAAAGAATCTCACTTGGCAGATACAGCATTTTGCTTCCGCTAAAAATCGCCGCCGCCACCCCGATAATGCCAAGCACCATTCCCGAAAAAATCGGTACCGCAGCCTTATCATTAATCATATCCTTTAGAGTCGGCACATTTTGTTTGCCAATTGCCTTGCTGTATTTCGCCGTCCACCAAAGGAACGGAACAATTTTATACAAATAACCTATAATACTAAAATCAATCCAAAGCACGATATAAAGGAACAACAATGGCCCGGCGATTGCGTTAAAATAACCGAACACCGCTGCAATGAAAGCCGCCAAATGAAGCAACCCGCCGCTAATAATCGCAATCAGGGCGAATATAAAGGAAATGTCGAGCTTCTTCTTGAACCTTTTTTTCACAATGATTGAAATATGATAAACAAACAAAGCAAATCCGGCGAATAGCAGGAACAATGCCACTGTCAAAAGCGCCTCTGAATCAATGAAGAATGAAATGATTGCCGCGACTAAGCCGGCTGCGTATATAGGATACACATAGTTCGCCGGAGCCATCGTATAGCCATGGGACAGGGCAAACATTGGCACCATTTTATAAGAAAAACCGAAAATCAACAGCGTAAACCAACCGGTTGTCCCAAGCAGCACATGGGTTTTAATAATGCCCATGTATATATTTCCATCCATCCCATATCGCATCCCGGCAAGCAATGTAATGCCAAGGCCGATGGTTGTTAAGAGGAAAAATAGCGCTGTCCCAACGTAAAGCGTCAAAATATTCGGTTTCGCCTGTTTCCTTAACGTCATAAACATTTGAAAAAGAAACATTAAAATGCCGAGCACCGCCAAGATTCCGGGAAATAATGCGCTCCCAGGGGTGTAGAACAAGGCATGGGCAAACCAAAAGACGCCAATGGCCGTCACGAAAAATTGCACAAAGCCGAATTTTTCACTCCAAATCGGTGTCAGAAAAGCAACCGGCACGAGCTGGTACATCGCCCCCATTGCCACCATCAATGCCCAGCCCAAAATGAATAAATGCGCCGCCGCCCAAATCCCGGGCACACGGAAAACCCCGGCAACCATAAAGTCTCCTTGCAGCAAAAGCAAAACCTGCGATCCAACTAAGGCAACCATGCTCGTAAAAATAAAGAAAAACGGCAATTTAAGATTCGTCTCATTGCCAGTCTGTGCAGGAACCACCATCTAAGCATCACCTCCGAAACAGGGGGACGGTTCTCGCGTTTCACTAATTATTACTAGAGAACATGTCAGTAATCTCACGCGACCCTCATTTCCATCCATCTCAAATCATTTTGTAATCTCAATCAAAAAACTGCCATCCTCTTGCTCTGTTGTCACCTGCTTGTACCCTTTTTCCTCCAGTTGTTCATAAAGGAACATCGGCCGGCGGTCATTGATAATCGAAAGTGTCTCACCTTCAGCCAGTTCCTCCAAAGCGGCCAGTGTCCGCATCATCGGTTGCGGCGGCTCCAGTCCGCGGTTATCCAGTTTCATTATCTGTCACCACTTTTCGTAAAAGTTACTTTGAAGTGCTTGCTGTCCAGCTCCTCAATTTCATGTTCAAAACCTTTACCTTTCAACACATTCAGCAGGGGAGTCGGCTTAAAGGAAGCATGCAAAATGAAAACATCGCCCTGTTTCAAATCACCCACCGCATTCATAATTTTATGAAAAGGGTCCTGCTTATTGGCTAAATCCTCGCGAACATCTAACTCTACAGTAGTATTTCCCATTTTCACTTCTCCTTGTCATGAAGTTTATTTTTAAAAAAAGTTCATTATATATATGTTCTCAATTAGAACGGCGTTTCTTTTGATATTATTACTCTAACATCATAAAAATATTGATACTGTGACCCTGATCATATTTACAAAAAATATTTGATTATCATTCTCATTAGTTTGCGTCATCGAGCGCCTTGGGATTTAATTTTGTTAGGTTGTCCTTAGATTTAATTAGCATCCGGGAAAAGTATTTTGACTCTAAAGAAAAGGAGAGCGGGATGGAAGAATAAAAACATTTATATAGAAGAAACTAGGATAATTATCGAGAATCGGGTTGAGGGCAGATGCGAAGGAGCAAATGAAGAAAGGGGCCAGTATACAAAAGGAATGGGCAAAATTACTAATTTTTTGTAACAAGTAACCCATTTTTGAATATCATGAAAACGAAAAGGCGAGCCGCCAAATATCGGTAACTCACCTTAACTTTCACTATTCAATTGGATTTTCTATGGTGATCACCAAGGCTTAAGAGGGGAGTTCAATCGCGTCAAAAGGGACTACACTAAAAAAATAAGATTGTGGTTTTTCGGCGTCTAATTTTTCAAGTTGTGAAAAGATTTGCTTATATTCCACAATGGATATTTCTCCGTAGATGTAGCATTTTTGAATATAGTCAAGGACCTCGTTGATATGGGACGGTTTACGATTTTTCTCAGTTTCGAAACGGTGAATGGAGTTTTCCAATAACATAATAATAATCTCCTCACTTCTTTTAGAATTTTATATTTTAAATTTTTTGAATGTATAATTATTTCCTTCTGAAAAGAAGTATAGCATAGGATTTTCATAGGTACTAATTTCTGAAAATTTAAACTAACGACATTTTTCTCCATTAATAGTTATATAAAATGGTAATATTCAATAATATGAACTTCAAATTCACAAATTCTCCGAAATCGACCCGTAATTTGTCGATAAGTTTTTAAATTAAACGCTTAGAAAAGGACCTTTTTAATTAAAAATAGGATTCAAAATATTCTGTTTTAGTACAGAAATTATCTGCATCAAGTATAAAACTATACCCTTTGCTCCAAATAAGGTGTTTGTGATATATAACACAAACATCATTTATACCACTGGAGGTATGGACAAGTTATTATATGAAACTAGCTTAAGCATCTTTCATAAGGGCTATGAAGGACAAAATTCCGAAAAAAGCAGCAAAAATGTCCTTCATCAGGTCAATGTCCCTCCAGGCCCCCTTATATGCCTCACCGCTAGGAACAAGACAAGTAAAACACAAAAAAACAGGGGCTGCCTTTAACCCCTGTTTTA
>CALGSR010000211.1 GCA_937902115.1 uncultured Bacillus sp.
CTTTAAAAACAATCTATCTTGCCAACATTATCGGAAGCGATATAGGTTCGTTATTATTGCCAATCGGAACGCTTGCCTCCCTTATTTGGATGTTCATCCTAAGGCAGCATAAAATACATGTCAAATGGAAGGATTATTTAAGCGTTTCATTAATCGTTATTCCTATATCCACCATTGTCACTTTGTTTCTTTTATACTACTGGGTACAACTGGTTTTCGCCTAAAAGCATTGAAAATTAACATTGAAGAGGAATTATATCTGACTAGCTTAACTGCATGGCAGGGGAGCAAGTAAAAGGTCCAATAGCTGGGGGGAAATTAACGGAGTACGAATTGACGCGGGAAAGGACTGTGTGGTTTTATACAATGGAGAGCAGTATCTTTATATTCCCCTTGTCCATATTCATCAATTACAAAAAAATGATTCCTGTCATGTCAATAAAAAGGAGATCAGCGATGTTAAGCAATGAATGTCCAAAAAAAAAGAGGCAATCACGCCCGCCCCTTCAAAATGGAATTATACATTTACCTATAAAAAAGTTTTTATAGCCAACACTATAAATATATGCATAGGAATGAAGAAATGAACTGTGTACCGCTAAAATTGGAGAACAGAAGAATAATTAAATAAGAAAACCAAAAGGCCAGCCTTTTGGTTTTCTTTCGTGCAAACAAAATGTTTGATTCTTTCACCCATTCAATTTGTTTGATTTATTGAAGAAATTACCTTATAAATAGGAATTGTAGGATTGAGATTTATTAAAAGATGGAGGGAATTAAACAAATGACCGTAGCTGAACTCATAGAAAGACTACAAAAATTAGACATTCAAGATGCGCAAATCGTGCTTAAAGATTCGTCAGGTGAAAATCTAGATATAGAAGAAATTGAAAGTGTTTTAAGTTTCTATTATGTCATTCATCCAGTTACAAAAAAGGAAGCTTAACAAGGAAGCGACTGACAAACGGAGATGAATCTTCGTTATTCGCTAAGGAGGTGTTCCAATCTTTGGAACTACCTTCTTAACGAATGATCTTACTTAACGAACGATCTTAATTTTTATTATCCTACATTTGTGAATCATTACCTAGCGGCTCTTCTGGCAAACCCGTATTGTCAAGTTCAAACGCTTCAAACTCTGCTCTCATCTCTGACGGTACGTCTCCGCCTTGCAAATAGATATTAAAATACATAAACATTTTATCCTCCTGCGTGTACTCTTGCATGATTGCACCACCTTACATCCCTGTAGTTTACCCATTTTTATGAATTTAATCGAAGCATGTAAAACAAGACGTTCCCCCCTTTTGCGGAGAAACGTCTTAAATATAAAAATTTTAATGTTAGATGCTAACGGTTCCATTTACTTCGTGATTGATGATGGCATAGATAATTTTTTTAACAGGTACGTCCATGAGTAGTTTTTTCTGATATTGTACATACACCTTGTTTGGAATAGCATCAAATTCTTCAACTCTCTTGACGACGATTTTATCCAAGTCCACCGAATCTACTCCTAGTAGTGGAGTAACTCCTAATCCAAACCCGCTGCCAACTACTTTTTTCAACATTTCATTATTACCCACTTCAATATGCTTAATGTTCGGTACACCAATTAACATCTGATCCGCTGGTGATAAAAGAGCCGTGTTACGGTTATACCAAAATAATGTTTCCCCTTGTAAATCATTCAATGTCAGTTTTTTACTAGCCAGCAGGTGATTTTTCCCGCAAATTATACCGATTTTATCATCAAATAAGAACTCAGAGATAATATGTGAAGTATGTGACACCGCATTTCTTGTAAACACCAAATCTACTTCTCCAGATTCAATCTGTTGATTTAATACAGCGGAATTTTTTCCCTCTACAATCGAAATGTTCAACTGATCAATCGATTTGATCGCATTAATCACTTCAACAATGTAAGAATAAGAAAAGCCAGGGGAAAAACCAATTTTTATCGTAGGAAATTTAGAAGTCATCGTTGCCTCTTTTGAATGATGAATATAAGTGAGGATGCTCGTTGCATATTCTACAAATACCCTCCCTTCATTCGACAAGTTCACATTTTTTCCTTCGCGCTTAAATAATTTACAATTTAATTCATCTTCTAGATTTTTTATTCTCGCCGTTACCGTTGGCTGAGTTACATTCAGTGATTCGGCAGCTTTAGAATAATTTTGATATTCTATCACTGCTAAAAACGTTTCCAATTGACTATTATCCATTCATATTCCCCCTATTTCCCCATATTTATCCCAAAATAAAACAGAACATTTAGACTATAAGCTATACAAAACCCTCATGGTGGTGAATTAAGACTAATAAAAAACATTGAAATATAATCAATAACTAAATAAAACTTCTATTATTATAGTATCTAATTTCATATATTTTGTCCATATTTCGACAAACAATATTCCTATAGTGAAAAAACTGCTAATCTGATAATAAAACTAGCCGCAGTGTTGAACAGCTACGACTAATATGACTCTGATTAATTTTCAGCAAGCTTCAGTTTATTTATACGCCAATTCAGCCATTTTATTTTGCGCATTTCTCTAGGCAAGAACTGACTAATATCATCCTTGTTATATCCGGCCTGGAGTTTGACTCCATCTGTAATAATCGGGCTTCTAAGTAATCTTGGCTCCTTATGAATTAACTCCAGCAATTCCTGCAATGAGAGTTCATCTAAATCTGAATTGACATTTAATTCTTTATACGCTTTTGATTTTTCTGCAATAATTCCTTCGGTACCATCTACTGTTATCTGCAAAATCCCCTGCAGTTCATTAACTGTCAACGGTTCTTTTAGAATATTCCTTTCAACATAAGGAATCTCGTTCTTTTTAAACCACTGTCTTGCTTTCTTAGTTGATTGACACTCTTGTCCATATATCGTTACTGTCATCAGACACTCTCCTTCTTTTATTGCAAAAATTTTACCACTATTGCTCGTCTCGTTTGTAAATTCCATACTTGATTAACTCAATCTCATATGTAAAATGCTCCATTGCTTCTTCATCTGTCATCCTTTTTGATATCTTTTCAAGAAAATTTCGAAAAGCAATTGCTGTAACGATCTGCAGGATATGATACAAATCATTTTCTTTAATATTCAAACGCTGAGTATCAATTAAATTCGATATTTCTTTAAAGCGCTCATTATTCAGTGTGAAATCAAACATATCCATGAGCGAATTCTCAACCTTATGAGTCGCATACAAAAAAGCATTTTTTAAGAAATTATGCTCTTCTTCATCCGGCAACTTCACAAGAAAGCGATTGTACATTTCTGTCAAAGCATCGATAATATCTCCGTTATGCTTTATTAATAATCCAATGAAATCCTCTCTGCCCTCTTTCAACTTTTCATCTAATAAATAAAAGTATAGATCTTCTTTATCCTCAAAATATTGATAAAAACTTCCTCTTGGGATATTGGCTATCTTAATGATATTGGCAATAGAAGCTTCATAGATGGGTACCCTTGTAAATTCCCTTTCGGCTGCTTCCAGTAATGTTCTTCTTTTCTGTTCCGGCAGATTAAAGAATGTTTGCTTTGGCAATGGTCTACCTCCAAGCTTCTCATGATAGTTCTTCGATGCTCAAATGGCATCCTTTTGTTCGTTTTCTTTTTATGAATGGGAAATAAGTTCCTTTGTTTGAAAAGAGAGCTTTTTCTTATTCGATTCAGCTAGTTTCTTGTTGATAAATTTTGTTAATACTCCGGTAATCACACTTGCAAAATATTTACAATGTGATTTTCTTTTAAAATGGAATACCATTTCCTCGTTCAATTTTAATAATTGATTGTTTGACTCCATTTCAGATTGGTATTTACTTATATAGACAAACATTGGTGAAAAATTAAGGATCCAAAAGATTGGATTTAAATACGTATGTAAAAAGTATTCCTCTTGAAACAGTTGACTTATTGGTTCTTCCATATTCGTGTCATCCACTGCTATCTTTATCGCCGTTTGAAACGGTTTACTTGATTGATCTTCGGTTGAAGTGACTTGTATTTCGTACATTTCACACCTGCTCCTTTTAATAATCATTTCTATTAGAATTCCCATTCCATTCAAATAAAGTAACATTATTCTCTAATTTTTCAAAAGTGACACAATGTCACTTTATCCATAATTATATTTTATATGACACCGTGTCATTTGTCTACTATTTTTATGACACAATGTCATATTTTTAATGAACAAAGAAAAAACGCATCTTGATTGAATCAAATTGCGTTCTTTCTTAAAAAGGCCTATCAGCTCCATCATGAATCAACCAAAGAATAAATCGAGAAGATTCGATGATTTAGAAGATTGTTTATGGTAAAACTCTGAATAGCCGCACTTCTTGCAATACACCACAACAAATTGATTATGCTGAATATCAAACATCTTTGACAAACCCGTTCCCGTCATCGCTACTTCCTTCGTCGCCGCATCTTTACTGCCGCATTTCACACAACCCTGTCTAGTCATACTATTCTCACTCCCTTTTCTTTGTCATCTATTCCTCTATACGAATGAACTAGAAATAAGTTCCAATTCATATAAGTTCAATTCAGCAAAGTTCATTTTCCTTCCATTTATTGCTTTCCAAAAAGACCTGAAATTTAACGTATAATAGTAGTAAAGAAAATAATAGAATGATCCATTGCTTATTTAAAGGAGTACATTATGTCTAACCATCTAGCAAACTACTATGCAAATCTCCTCTTTATCATGTTGCTGGCTGTTGGTACCGTCACGACCTCTTTGTTAAGCTCTTTTTCAGAAATGCTTGCCATGTACGAAGCCTCGTATAAGTTTAAAATCCTATTATGCGGATTCAATGGTGTCATGATTTTGGCGCTTTTGAAAAGTTGGCGCTGTATCGACCGGGAAATAAAAAGGAGACTGAACCATTCTCCGCTTAATCAAGCGGAAAAAGAATGGTTGGAGAAAAACAGTACCTTTCTTCGTCACTTTAAAGGTACGCAGTCAAAAACAAAACATGTGTGCTATTCGAAAACTTCAAGATTGCAAGTTCACGGATTAATGACACTTGTTTTGTTTGCTAATATCATTTCATTATGGCTTAATCTGTGACTTTTTGGATTTCAGATGCTGATCGGGTCCGTGAAGCTTGGCTTCAGTCTGTGGGAATATGAAGTTTTTAAGGGGAATGGGGGAATTGCGCTTCATTCCCCTTTATATTTCACCCTATTTGAAATTAAATATAGCAAACATATTATTTGCTGCAATCAATTATTTTTCTTAAAACTGAGAAAGCTATCATCATTCATCTCTGTTTTTACATTATGTTAACGTTTTCAAATATTTTTAAATATTTTAATATATTTTATTCTATGATAAAGTAAAAATATGATATGAATATTATTTGAACTGGGGGCTTTCTTTTTGTCAACACGTTTATGGACAAAAGATTTTATCTTTGTCTGTGCAACTAACCTATTTTTAATGCTAAACTACTATTATTTATTAGTCACACTTCCTATCTTTTTAATTCGGGAGATGGATGGACCTGCTTCACAGGTAGGACTTGTGATTACTGTATTTTACATATCAGCGATCTTGATTCGTCCGTTTGCTGGTCAGTGGACGATGAGGTACGGAATTAAAAAAGTCTTTATTTTTGCGCTTGCTCTTTATTTAATCTCATCTTTTATGTACTTTTTTACCACAACACTTCCAAGTTTACTAATTCTGCGCTTTATTCACGGAATTGCTTTTGGTATGTTTACGACGGCTGCCGGAACCATCGCAGCAAATATTATTCCTGACTCCAGAAAAGGCGAAGGGATGGGCTATTATGGATTAATGATGAATGTTTCCATGGCGCTGGGACCATTCTTAGGTTTATTCGCGATGTATAACTGGGGTACAACGGTCATGTTTGCCGTAAGTGTTGTAAGTACTGTGATTGGGACCATCGCAGGTTTGTTGATCTCCCTCCCGAAAAAGGTTATCATAGCAGAACCCGTGAAAAAAGGTTTCGATTTCAAATCTACTTTTGAAACATCAGCTGTTAAAATTTCATTTGTCGCCTTATTCTTTGGTTTAATTTATTCCTCTATTACTTCATTTGTATCGGTGTATGCAGATGAGATCAATTTGTCACACGTCGCAAGTTATTTCTTTATTGTCTATGCGATTGTCCTTGTTTTATCAAGACCGCTTACAGGCAGATGGTTTGACCAGCACGGGGCAAACTATATTATGTACCCGGCCATTATATTATTTGCGGCGGGCTTATACTTCCTAAGTTCAGCTACAAGTGCCTTTGTCTTTCTTTTAGCGGCAGCTTTAGTGGGATTAGGATGGGGAACGATTTTTCCAAGTGCGCAAACGATTGCTATCCAAGTGGCACCCCCTGAAAGAAGAGGTGTTGCGACCGCTACCTTCCTTTCTTTCTTAGATACAGGAATTGCTGTAGGGTCATTAATCGTAGGCTTTGTTGGAGCCGGAATTGGTTATAGTTCACTTTATTTTTACTGCTCATTGCTTACTATTTTAGGCCTTGCTGTTTATTACCTCATGCATGGAAAAGGAAGCAAGGAAGCCAGAAGCCGCCTAGCAGAAGAAAAAACAGTCTAATGGGTTCATTCTTTAATCATGCTTTATTTTGCAAAAGAAAACCGCCGTGTTTGGCGGTTTTTACTTTCTCATTTTCTATTTAATTTTAAAATTGATTCAAATGATTTGAACGACCCACGTTTTTACAAAAGCAAAATACTCTCGGATTAAATAATTAATTTTCACAAACCCAGGTGATTCGGCACTTAAATAATAACCTGTTAACTCCAATTCTTTTGCAATGATTTTCGTTCTAGCTATATGAAAATCATTGGTAACAATCAGCACAGTTGGGTCCGTAACCCCAAATTTCCCCATCAATTGTTTAGAGTATTGTAGATTTTCATAGGTAGAGGTTGATCGATCTTCTTTGTAGATTCGGTTTTCTGAAATTCCATGTTTCTTCAAGTACCTTGCCATCGCTTCCGCTTCTGTTATGGTTTCCCCAGGACCCTGTCCACCCGAAACGATAACGGGAATCTCTTTATTATTCTTTAAAAAATCGGTACCCGCATTTAATCTTGTCTTGAGTGATTTTGAAGGCTTATCCCCCTTCAATCCCGCACCAAGGATAATAACATAGTCTACAGTTCCCGGTTCAACAGCCTCGTTTCCATCCATCTCAAGAATAATGAAACCTTCAATCACGATAAAAGTTAGGAGAAATAAACTATAGACAATCATACTCATCCTGCCTGCTATTTTAAGCTCATCATTCCCCTTTTTCTGATACTGCTGATTTATGTATTTGATGAACATCACAGCAATGAGATTGGCGATGATGAATAACACACCAAAGCTTTTACCAAACACTACGAGTAACAAAATCATTATAAATAGGATAAGAATAATTATGAAACTCTGATTTCTATATTTCCCCTTCATCATATCCCCTCTTTTATCTACCTTTTCAACTCCTGCCTCCATTGTTCAAACATTGCATTTTTATCCCAAACCTTCAGAACCCCTTTGGAACTCTTATAAGCACTTTTTACGAAAACGTATATTGAACGTAGTCCCATTTGAGCTTGAAGTAAAACTGATTTCGGCATTATTTCTTTTTGCAATCGAAAAACATATGGGCAAACCTAACCCCGTACCATTTGATTTTGTTGTCACAAAAGGAACAGATATTTTTTCAATCATTTCTTGCGCAATCCCGCAGCCTTCATCCTTAATTGATAGATTTACATGTTCCTTTTCATCTAAGGTTATAATAGAAACCGATTTCCCTTTTTCCATGGCATCCAAAGCATTGTTAATGAGATTTAACAGCAATTGCCTTATTTCATTCTTATCCAAGTTCAGTTGCGGAATGCTGCCTAATTCTAATTCGATAAATTTCCCCTCTTTAATTGCTCTTGTTTCCAATAAAGGATATAAAGTACTTATAATATCATTCAAATTAATATCTTCTAATTTATTAGGCCTCTCCTTTGCCAAATCAAGGAAATTCGTAATGATCTCATTTACCCGATTTACCTCATCGATCATTAATTGAAATATATCATTATACTTTTTCAAAGCTTCATCTTGATTCATTAATTGGAGAAAGCCTTTAATCGTCGTCATTGGATTTCTCACTTCATGGGCAACACCCGCAGCCATTTCAGCTACAATCTTTAATTGATCAAAATACCGTTGCTGCTGCTCTACACTTTTTCTTTTTGTAATATCGTTAAAAATCAGAAATAGGCCGTCTTTATTTGGAAAAACCTTAATTTCCATAGGGATTTTAGTATATTCCGTCACAAATTCAAAGCTTTGTACCTTCTGCTCTTTGAATGCTTTGTGATAGAGTTCATATACTTTGGATTCTTTATACTTTGGCAAAACCTCAAACTGACACTTACCTATGATTTCTTCCTTTGATTTCTCCAATAAGGTTTCTCCTGCCTTATTGATGAACTCTACTTCCATTTTTGAATTTAAAAAGCAACATCCCTCTGAAATGTCCTCTAATATTTCCAGCATTTTCTGGCTTGATAATGTATCAATCGTTCTCACCACTTATGTTATTAATTTATCTATCTAAAATAGTTTTCTCACAACTTCAAGCATTTCCCTTTTTATAGAATGGCTTAGCTACTTTACATTAAATCACAATTTCTTCTATTTTTAAATTGAAAAAGTTGCGTTTTTATCAGAAAACGTTTTATTAATTATATGATTCTGAACTATCCTTTAATAAATTTCTATTTTAAATGTTAACAAAGTTTTCATATTCTTAGACTAAAAATTAGATTATAGATTGTGAAAGGATGTGACTTATGATTCTGAAAGAACGTTCTAAACCTACAGAATTAATCATGCTGCGGTATTTAAATGCAAGAATGAGTTTAACGGCATACAAAGGTATTCAGGCTATTGTTTCCTGAGAAGAGGATTACAACGCGAAATATCTATGATTGGTGCAACGTGGATGTAAGTACAAAAACTATTGTCAGAATATTAAAGAAGAATCTATCAGCATATGGTACTACAAACAATAGCTATTTCGAATGATCTGTGGCCCGATCTGGTTCGATAATCCAGATCGGTTTTTGTTGTGGGCTTAAGTTTAGGCAACTTTTCCAGTGTATTTCCTCAACCTATCCAAATGGGTCTAGGTTCAGACAACTTTTCATGCTTTCCTCTTCAACCTGTCTGAATAAGGCTCCGATTCGGACGGCTTTTCCGGATCCTTTCCCAGCTTGTCCAAATACTCTACACCAGATTCAAACGAAGTCTGGACGGAACCATCATTTTTCCCTCATCCACACAGTTCCATAAACCGCTATCTTCCTCCAGCCTCCAAGCAAACCGGTACCGGTTGATCCAACACCAATTCATCTTCTCTGACAATGGCATCATAAGCCAAAATCCGCACTCCCTGCTGCTTGGCGTATAATAAGGCATCCGCAAAAATCGGATCCATTTCCCTGTTTGGAACAAACAACTGGCAGCTTTTCATTTGTACAACAAACAGAATCGTACATCTGTAGCCTTCCTGAACGGCTTTAGCCAATTCCAATAGATGCTTCGTCCCTCTTGCCGTCAGTGCATCCGGAAACGCAGCAATCCCATTTTCCTCAAGAGTAACGCCTTTCACCTCAATAAATCCTCTATCTTCCCCATTCTCAAAATAAAGATCAAACCTTGAATCGCCATAGGTGACCTCTCTTTTTACCATATCGACTAAACCAAACTCCTGCAATTTCCCCTCATTCAACGCCTCAAACACAACAGCATTTGGTGCTAGGGAATCAATATTGAC
>CALGSR010000212.1 GCA_937902115.1 uncultured Bacillus sp.
GCTGGGGCACTGTTTTTTGTTATTGGTGGTTTAGAAGCGATGATGATTCGTATCCAGCTGATGAAACCCAATAGCGATTTTGTTAGTGCCGGTTTATTTAATGAAATTATCACTATGCATGGAACAACAATGATTTTCTTGGCAGCAACCCCGTTGTTGTTTGCTTTTATGAACGCAATCATGCCGTTGCAAATTGGTGCACGGGACGTAGCGTTTCCATTCTTGAACTCTTTAGGGTTTTGGCTGTTTCTTTTTGGCGGAATATTCTTAAACCTCTCGTGGTTTTTAGGAGGGGCACCAGATGCGGGGTGGACATCTTATGCATCAATTTCGCTTGAATCGCCGACTCATGGGATCGACTTTTATACGCTCGGTCTGCAAATCTCTGGATTCGGAACATTAATTTCAGGGATTAACTTCCTCGTCACGATTATTAATATGCGTGCGCCAGGGATGACTTTTATGAGGATGCCGTTATTTACATGGACAACATTCGTAGCATCTACTCTTATTTTATTTGCTTTTACACCACTTGCGATTGGACTATTTTTATTGACGTTTGACCGTCTGTTTGGGGCAAATTTCTTTGACGTTGCCGGCGGGGGAAATACAATTATTTATGAGCATATATTTTGGATTTTTGGACATCCGGAGGTATACATTTTAATTTTACCTGCCTTTGGAATCTTCTCTGAAATTTTCGCAACATTTTCAAGAAAGAGATTATTCGGATACTCATCGATGGTTTTTGCCACGATGTTAATTGGTTTCTTAGGATTTATGGTGTGGGCTCACCACATGTTTACAACAGGTCTTGGTGCAGTTGCTAATGCGATTTTCGCTGTTGCTACAATGGCGATTGCTGTTCCGACAGGAATCAAGATTTTCAACTGGCTCTTTACGATGTGGGGAGGAAGTATCAAATTTACTACTCCAATGCTCTATGCAGTAGCCTTCATTCCTTCCTTTGTTATGGGAGGAGTTACTGGAATTATGCAGGCAGCAGCTCCTGCGGACTATCAATATCATGACAGTTATTTTATTGTAGCCCATTTCCACTATGTAATTGTCGGCGGTGTTGTATTGGCACTATTAGCCGCAACACATTTTTACTGGCCGAAAATGTTTGGTACAATGCTAAATGAAAAATTAGGGAAAGTTTCCTTTTGGTTATTTTTAATCGGCTTCCACTTGACTTTCTTTATTCAGCATTTCCTTGGTTTAATGGGAATGCCGCGCCGTGTGTTTACATTCTTGCCAAATCAAGGCTGGGAGTCGGCGAATTTCATTAGCTCGATCGGAGCTTTTGTCATGGCGATTGCCGTTATTGTACTTGTAATCAATGTAATTATGACATGTGTGAAGAATGAAAAAGTCGGGAACGACCCATGGGAAGATGGACGTACGCTTGAGTGGGCGATTCCGTCACCGCCTCCATTCTACAATTTTAAACAAACACCGCTTGTGCGCGGATTGGATCCATTATGGATTGAAAAAATGGAAGGGAAGAAGGAACTTACTCCGGCTGAACCGCTTGGGGATATCCATATGCCGAATTCATCTTTCGTACCATTTTTCATTAGTTTAGGATTGTTTATCGCGGCATTTGGTGCAATGTATCAATATAATGTGGAAACAGATGATGTGTTTGGTAATCCAGCTGGAGTAGCTACACTTATCATTGGATTGGTCATTACTTTTGGCTCGATGTTATTCCGCTCAGGTAAAGATGATCACGGGTATCACATCCATAAAGAAGAGTTAATCGATAGCGATGACAAAGGGGGGAAGGCATAATGACGCGTGCGGAAAATTGGACTGCTGAAACATGGCCTGCTTCACCCGAAAGGCAAACTTTAGAAGCGAAAAATAAATTTATTGGCTTTTGGCTTTTCTTGGGCGGTGAGACCGTTTTATTCGCAACACTTTTTGCGACATATCTTGCCTTAAAAGATAAGGTACCAAGCACAGAGCATAGTTTGGCAATTGATTTGTTTGAGCTTCCACTCGTTTTTGCAACAACAATGATCCTTTTGACAAGTTCTTTAACGAGTGTTTATGCAATTTATCATATGAAGAACTTTCAATTTAAAAAGATGATGCTATGGTTAGGGATCACAGTGCTATTAGGAGGCTCGTTCCTGGCCTTAGAAATTTACGAATTTAACCATTATGTTCATGAATATGGTCATACGTTTACGAGCAGTGCATTTGGTTCAGCCTTTTATACACTGACAGGATTCCATGGTGCCCACGTAGCATTTGGTTTAGGATGGATAATTGCTTTAATGGTGCGTAATGCTAAGAGGGGATTAAATCTTTACAATGCCCCTAAGTTTTATCTTGCAAGTCTATACTGGCACTTCATTGACGTTGTCTGGGTATTTATTTTTACAGTAGTATACTTGATGGGGATGGTGGGATAATCTGATGAATAAGGAACAGTTAAATTCAGTTAACCCCAACGATGTACACTATCGGCGGAAGAAAAATGCAGAGGAAATGAAGCACCAGGTGATTACCTTTGCATTGATGATTTTCTTAACATTAGCTTCCTTTACAGCTGTTGCTTACGATGGGTTTTCTCCATGGTTTACGGTGCCTTTCATTGTGCTGCTTGCAGTTGTTCAGGTTGGTTATCAATTGTATTATTTTATGCATATGAGTCATAAAGGGCATGAGGTCGCTAAGGTATTTATGTTCAGCGGTGTATTAATCGCTTTTATTACCGTATTAGCATTTTTGACAATTATTTGGTGGTAATAAAAAACGGCGAAAGTAAATGAAGAGGGAGATCGGCTTTGCTGATTTCCCTCTTCTGTTTAATGCGAAAAAATGGATATAAATTGGTGAAATTGAGTTTTTACTATTATGAACGTATAATTGATGTATATTAAATCGCGATTTCATAGTGAAAGGCTATGAAAGAGGAAGAAATAAAGAGAGGTGAATAGGTCGATGGCATTGGATATATTTGGTTTTAGGGCATTATGGAGTCCTTATTTTCTTGCAGCAATTGTTATGCTCACTATTGTCTATTTCTTAATAACGGGTAAATACAGGCATTTATTTAAAGATAATGAACCGCTTAAACCTATTCAAGGGATTTTGTTTGCGACAGCAATGATCCTTTTATATGTCATTAAAGGATCTCCGTTGGATTTAATGGGTCATATTATGTTTTATGCGCATATGATTCAAATGGCTTTACTCTATTTACTAATTCCACCTATCCTCATTTTAGCTGTACCTGAATGGATATGGAAGAAATTATGGTCAAGGAAGATGATTAGTGGGATATTTACATTTTTCACTAAACCGCTCTTAGCTTTGCTATTATTTAACGGGATGTTTTCGTTGTACCATATGCCATTAGTTTTTGATCAGGTAAAAACTGATTTCTGGTTTCATGCTGCCTATACATCTGTGTTATTTGTATTTGCTATCTTTATGTGGTGGCCGCTTGTTAATAAATTAGATGAACAAAGCAGCCTGTCCGGTTTAAAGAAAGTGGCTTATGTATTTGCCAGCGGTGTCTTGTTGACACCTGCATGTGCACTGATTATATTTAATGATCAGCCGATGTATGCAGCCTACTCTGATCCGGCTGTATGGATGGAGGCGATGGAGCTCTGCGTTCCGGCGGGTACCCTGGCAAGCCTCAATTTAAATGGTCCAGAAATGTTTGCCTCCATGTCTCTTTTGCATGACCAACAACTTGGCGGTGTGTTGATGAAGGTCATTCAGGAAATTATCTATGGTACATTACTAGCTCGGGTCTTTTATGAGTGGTATCGTAAGGATCAAGAGGAAGCAGAAGAGCAGCAATTAACGGCATTGAATCCACATCCTGTAGATTAATTTAATAAGGAAAGAACCTCTCAATGATGATAATTCGAGAGGTTCTTTTGTGTTGAAAATTTGTCAAGTGAAAATATCACACCTTTTTCGAAAAAACAGTGTGAAATAGTAAAAATATGTGACAATCCAATCTTTATTCTTGTATTAAGTTTAGTGCTACACTAAACTTGAATATAGCGAGAAAGGATCATGTAAATTATTAAGCAGAGAGGAAGCAATCAATCATGGACTATTCATTACCCGTCTTACCTACAATCAGTACGACTTTCATCGTTCTTAGCGCGATTACAGTTGCCATTGGCTGGAATTTAATCCGTCAGAGGAAAATTGAAGCACATAAAAAGACAATGATGCTGGCCGCTTTATTTGCCATCATATTTTTCATTATTTATGCCAGCAGAACGATCTTTATCGGAAATACCTCTTTCGGAGGGCCAGACGATATTAAGATATACTATACTATTTTTCTGATTTTTCATATTACATTAGCAACAGTTGGTGCAGTAATGGGAATTATGATGCTTGTAACCGGTATGAAGAATAATTTAGCTTTTCATCGTAAAGTGGGTCCTGCTACTAGTATCGTCTGGTTCTGTACGGCGATCACAGGGGTAGCTGTCTATTTATTATTGTATGTTTTCTATCATGGGGGAGATACAGTATCTGTTTTTAAAGCGATCCTAGGATTTTAAGGAGAATAGCGGCTTTGTAATTTCGAATCCTTTCTTGTGGAATTGCGTTTCTGCTAAGCTGTTTCGTTGCTTTAATTAGATAACTTAGATGTTAAAAGGGTGCTGTGGAAATACCACGGCACCCTTTACTATGAATGATTATTTTGCAAATGTAAGAATTTCTTCTTTAAGGTTAGTTACTGTTTTTTCACATTGTGAGACTAATGAGTTAGGGAATGTTTCATCCTCCCCATATTCAACGCCGTGTGGATAATAATATTTGCCTAGCATTGGAGTAGTGAGTTGAATAAGTGCTTTATTTGCACCAATATCGCCTTCAACAGCATAGCCTTGTATGCGCAAATAGAAAACGCCTTCATTTAATTCGAATTTTCGATCATATGTAACTCTTTCATAATCCCATTGACCTTCTCTTACGAGTCCATATTGAAGCATGACCTCATCAAGACGATTTAAATCAGCCTTTAAACCTTCATATCCTTTGTTTTCAAATTTCATTGTGGTCCCTCCCATCAAACCCGATTCTCAGTTTCAGAAAATGTAAATCAACAAAGTTTACTCAAGTTTAATAATAGTTGAAAAGTGATTAAGTTGCAATGCATTTTCGGAAAGAAAATGCATGGTAGAAACGGTCAGGGCTGAAATTCCCCTTAAGTTTGCATAATACATATTGAAGTGGAGAAAATAATTCAAGAAGTACAATTTATGTAGTATTTTTCTTTAGTTGATTTATGATAAGGAGGAAGATTAATGGAAAGAATTCGTGATATTATGACGGATGAAATTGAATGCTGTTCTTTACTAGATAATGTCTATGAAGTAGCGTTAAAAATGAAAGAACTAAGCGTAGGTGCGATACCGATTGTCGATGAAGAAAAACTAGTTGGAATGATTACCGATCGTGATATTGTCATTCGTGGTGTCGCAGAAAAGAAACCTGGCTCCACAAAATTATCTGAGATTATGAGTGAAAGTCTTTGTACTATTTCACCTGATGCAAGTGCAAGTGAAGGGGCAAGATTAATGGCGGAACAACAAATCAGAAGACTACCGGTTGTTGAAGGTGAGCGTTTAATTGGTATCGTAAGTCTTGGAGATTTCGCGACTAATCAACTTACAGATGAACAGGCTGGAAGTGCACTATCAAATATTTCAGAACAGGATTTTCTACAACAGTGAGACACCTATATAGGTGTCTTTTCTGTATCATGGGGCCTGATTTTTTTTGCATGATGAGCAAGCTTGATTCTTGCTGTCCATAAATTTAGAAATCATCATGCTAACATAATGAAAAGGTGTAATGATATAATGATGTCAAGTACTAAATATATGGCAAATATCTACATAGAATAGACGGGGAGGTGAGTCTCTGAAAACATTCATTCGTATTGTGGTAAGTTTAATTGCGTTGGTTGCTATCGGCTTCTGGATGAATATTTCCGAAAAAGGTCAGGAGAAATCTTTTGAACAGGATGATACTGTCTCAGAGGAGAATCAGTATCAAAATGGCGGACAGTTGGATCTATTTTCAATAAAGGATGCTGATTTAGGTGAGTTCATTCGATTAATTGGAAGCTCAAAAAAAGAGATTCAAAAAAAATTAGGAGATCCTTCAAGAATAGATGCCTCTGGATATGGATTTATAATAAAAATAAGGAAGGGTATGTCCAAGTTGGAATGGAGCACGGAAAGGTCGTCACCGTTTATGTAATTGGGGAAAATGTTGATATCCATCCGTTTTTTATCGGTCAGTCGATTGGAGAAATATATGCAATGAATATTGTGGATACGAATATTAATTTTGAGTATAAAGACAGTTCGTATCGCCTGGAGTTATCAGAAGAAGACATTAATACAAACCCCTTAATTAAAATTAATCATAATTTTGTGCAATTATACATTGATAAATTTACAGGAAAGCTATCAAGTATTCGTTTAATGGATGCCCCGACTTTAATTAAAATCAGACCTTATGAATTATTATTTCGCGGAGAATTATTAGAGCCTCCGACTAAATTTGCAATAGATGAAAAACGGCTAAAAGTTGTTCAGGAAAGGCAAATATATGAGTTAACAAATATTATCCGCAGTCGATTTGAGGCAGGAGTGCTGGAAAAAGATGAGGATGCTGCAAAAGTGGCTTATGGCCATAGTGTTGATATGTATGAGAGCGCTGATTTCTCGCATACGTCACAAAAATATGGTGAGGTACCCGACAGATTAAAAGAGGGAGGAGTAAGCTTTCTAAGCAGTGGAGAAAATATAGCCAATCATTCCATTGATGCAGCAGATGTTGTGGAGGGATGGTTCGGCAGCAAAGAGTACAGGGAAAATTTACTGAATGAGGATTTTACCCATTTTGGTGTGGGGGTTTATAAAAATTATTATACTCAGGTATTTATACAGAAACCGTAAATTGTACAAGAGGAAAGATGCTAACGAGTGTAGTACTGCTATTCACCAATCTTAGGATTGAACATAAAGTAATATAGGCAATTGCTTAGGTTGAGGTGAAGAGATATGACAACT
Organism: uncultured Bacillus sp.; assembly: GCA_937902115.1. Lineage (GTDB taxonomy): Bacteria > Bacillota > Bacilli > Bacillales > Cytobacillaceae > Bacillus_BD. Next base: position 7,083 of record CALGSR010000212.1, read on the forward strand.
AAGAAACTTCATCCATCGATTGAGGAATTTAAAAAATTTGTGCATAAGAATCCAAAAATCTTAGATGAGGTTCGAACTGGGAAAGTAACGCTGCAGGAATTTTATGAGGATTGGTACTTGCTTGGTGAAGAGGATACTCGTTGGGACACTTATCGTAACCGCTCAGAGGAGAAGAATAAGGAGTCAGTCGAAGTACAAGGCGATTGGCTGAAGTCTGTTTTAGGACCGCTCAAAAAAATGGATCCGAATCAAATTCAGGCTCAATTAGGTCAATTGAGCTCGGCACTTGGAGCCATCCAGGGGGTAATTTCGCAGCTTGCAGCCGGCGCCGATAAACAGGGGAGAAAAAATACTCCAAAAAAATCGAATCATCCATTTCAATTCAGAAAAGATTGATTTTCTCGGGGAGAAAAAATATGAGAAAAGATGTGTATACGTATTTAGAACAGCATAAAGAGTTGATGACGTTTCTTCGTGAGCAGCCTGTTTGGTACAGAAGATTGAGTAGAGATCCAAATAAACTGCAGAATATGGAAATAGAGGCTTTGCATTATTATAAAAAAACGATTCCTCATCATGTGGAAAAATTTTCGAGTGGGGTACAAATGGCTTCCATGATGATTAGCATGTTTCAAGCAATGAATGCGAATAAATAACGGAAATATTCCAAGATGTCAGAGATGGAGAATGTTTCGCTCCAATTATTTCTGGCATCTTTCATTTTGGATAGGGGTTTCGGTTTAAAGAGTAAAAAGTCCGGAACTGCGAACACTAATATCACGTTCAGTTTATTAGACATTTGTTTCACAGTAAACAAATGACAGGAGTGATATCGATGAAAAAGATGTGTTATGCAGGGATGCTTTTTATGATATGCATGCTGCTGGCAGCATGCAAAAATGATATACCACCAGAGCCGGAAGTGAACAAGTTTGTCCACGGGCAGGAAGCTGCCATTCAGACATCAGGATTCGTCATAGAGGCGGTTGATTCATTTACCGTTAAACACCAGGTAAAGGGGAATGATGCATATTTTGAATGTATTGTTAAGGGTGCTTCTTTTCGGAATGATGGGGCAAAAATCATTCTCTATGTAGATGGAAAAAGGGTCAAAGAAATAGATCATGCTGCCTTTATTGTGAAAGGGTTAAATAAAGGAACGCATAAAATTAAGCTGGAACTGATTGGACCCAATCAGCAAGGGATTATGGGTGAAAAAGAAATCGATATTAACATTAATTAAAAATGATGGAAGAATCTGTTATTCGCGCGAAAATCTAAACATTTCGCTTTTCCTCTCATCCATGCTAAACTGTGGGAGGAGGTGAGTATATATGCTTGCTACTATTGAAAGTGTATTAATTTTAGAAAAAGCCGATAAAATAGCGGAAATGATTAATCAATCAGAAATAGCCGTTTACTATAAAACGTGTTTAGATAATTTAAGGAAAAACGAAGAAACACAGAGGAAAATCCGAGACTTTTTACAGATGAAGGAAAGCTATGAGGAAGTTCAACGTTTTGGGAAATTTCATCCAGAGTATAAAAAAGTGGTGAAAGAAATAAGAGAAGTCAAACGAGTAATGGATTTGGATGTAAATGTGGCTGAGTTCCGCAAAGCTGAAAATGACCTGCAAAGTCTCCTCGATGAGGTAAGCGTGATTATCGGCCGTTCTGTTTCGGATAACATTAAGGTGCCAACAGGAAACCCATTCTTTGACAGTCAATCAAATTGCAGCAGCGGAGGCTGTGGCACCGGGGGAAGCTGCGGTTGTTCTGCATAGAAAAGCGGAAGCACCTTGCTTAGCGGCGTATGACTTGCACAGGAAGTACACTAGACACTAGGTGCTGTAGCTAGACACCAATTTAAATTCAGAACCCTAATTTTTTTATCAAAGGAGTGGTATCGATTGGTACCCTCCTTTTTAGCAGGATCCAATGATTGAAAAAGACCTGTTTTTTGTGTAGACTAAAAGGTAGAAAAGAAATTGAGGGGAAATGTTATGATAGGACAGCGGCAAGGAATGATCGTTTGGCTTAATTCCATTAAACATGCAAAAATGCTCAGAAAATTTGGTAATGTCCACTATGTATCAAAAAAACTAAAATATGTTGTATTATATTGCAATCAGGAAGAAATCGATGATTTAATGAATAAATTAAAAAATTATTCATTTGTCAAAAAGATTGAACCGTCCTTTAAGCCTTATGTAAAAATCGAATTCGAAAATTCAAAACCTGATAAAGCAAAGGAATACGATTATAAAATGGGGATTTAAAGCGAGGTGTCAGTTTAGCACTCGCTTTAAGTCTATTTATTTTCAGGCTGCGATTATTTTGACTATTCATAATTCAATAATAATGATATAATAAAAAAAGCCCTGCAGATTTCTGCAGGGTCCTTCTATATCCATTTGGATTGAAGGTAAAGGGAGAGGAGAAACCGGAGGAAGAACTTATGGGGAAACGTAAGTCTTCTCCGCGGTTGGCAACAACATCCTCGAATGATGTTGTTATTTTTATTATTTCCATAATTAGGGGGGATATACACGAAATACAATGATAAATTTTATCAGCGGAGATTTTTAATTGAATTTAACTGGTTATCCTGTGTATGATAGGATAGAAATTGAACAAGTTAATCAAATTAAAAATACTGTGGTGATAGGATGAGAGTGGTTTCAGGAAAGTGTAAAGGAATGCCATTAAAGGCTGTTTCGGGAAAAACAACCAGACCAACTACTGATAAAATAAAAGAAGCGGTATTTAATAT
>CALGSR010000213.1 GCA_937902115.1 uncultured Bacillus sp.
TGGAAGCGGCAAATAACTGCTGACTGACCGAATCATGAAGTTCCCGCGCAAGCCGGTTGCGTTCTTCGAAAATAATTTCCTGCATTCTGTTTTCATGGTCCTCTGCCGTTTCCTTAACGATTCGCTGTGAAAGCTTCGTCTGTTCAATAATTTGTTTTTGAACATTTGCCACTCTTTTCGTAATACTCGTTAACTCTTCAGGGAAAGCTCTGTCTAATTCAAGCGGACGACTTTCTTCTAATTGATGCAGCAGATCATCGACAGTTTGGAATTGCTTTTTCCAATAAACCCCTGAAAATATTCCAAAGAGAATCCCTGAGGCGATACTCACGCTTGGAACAAAAAGGATAAAGGGTATATCCATTATGTTTCTTTCCCAGAGCTCGTTTAAGTCATGAAGTGGAAAAACAAAAAAGACTGAACCGCTGACAAGCAGAAAAACAAGAACAGCCATCCCTGTTCCTAATAAAATTTGGCGCGTCACTAGATTCATACTCGTTTCACCTCAATATCTCCAATCATGACCGAGGTGAAGATTTTAACCTTTTGCTTCGCGTGCTCATAATCTTCTGTGTGAATCGTGGTTACTCGATTGAATAACCCATTTTCCTCATAATCGAGTATTCTTGCGCTGCCGAATAATACAGAATGATGGACACTCATTTCGATATCGTATGGAACAAGGATCGTTATTTTTCCCACCATATTGCGGATAAAAATAACCGACTCGTCCTTTGGCAGTACAGTATAGCTTAAATCAATAACGGAATCGCCAAAGCCCGTATGAATGTTAATATCATTCCATTCATATTCATGGTCAGGAGTTTTCTGTCCACCAAATAGCTTGTTTTGAAATAATGGTTTCGATGTTACCTGTTTCGCAGTTTGCGCCCCTGAAAGCTGAATATTTGGGATAATTTTTTCAGGCTTCTTTTTTCTCTGCGAATATTGATAAATATATACACCCAAGAGGGCAAGGAAAAAGAATTTAATAACCAGCATATTCAGTGCATTTAGTGCCAGAAAAACAATTCCTGCACCTAACATAAGCTTCCCTCTTGTCTTTGGGAGCCACTTTCTTCCTAAATATATCATTCCTGCTGCAACAATAAGAGAGAAAATGGATCCACGGTTAAAAAAGAAAATATCTAATAAAAGAAAAAATGCCCCGATTAACAAAATCCAGCTGAGATAATCACTTTTAAGCTTATGCAACAACCGCCTCTCCTCCCTTCTTGTTAAAGCAAGATGTTTAAGTTTACTAAAAGGACATAGCTCCCTATGCCCTTTTAGAATAACAGTTTATCTTACGAAATTGAACTTGTTTCATCCTTTTTTAAATTAGGAAATGATTTTTGCTTTTCCAGCTGGGCAATTCTTGCATCAATCGTGCTGCGGTAATAGGAACTGTCCACCTGCTGTTCTAGACGATCGAGATAAGACTCAATTTCTTGAAAACGTGAATAGGATTTGCTCGAATACGCTTGATTGTCGAGAACCGTATTCATTTTATGCTGAGCACGGCTAACATTTTCCCGACCCATTAACTCCATGCGGCGGATGTTCATATCTTTCAGCTTATGTTTCATGACCTCATATTTTTGTTCTAAATCTAACAGCTGGCGGCCAGCCTCATCAAGCAATTCCTTTAAGCGGGAAGCACGCTCCTCGTACTGCTGTTGTTCATTCAGGGCAAATTGAGACAGCTCCGTTTCATTGGCATTTGCTGCAATTTCAGCCTGTGACTTGCGTTTTTCTGCAAGTCCGGCTGCATTTTGGTATTCACGAGTAAATTCGTCCTTTAATTTGTATTGTCTTTCTAACAGTTTACGGACTTTTTCTGTTTCCTGTTCACATTCACGTAAATATTGATTTAACAGAGCAATCGGATTTTTTTGCTCCTTTTCATCGAGAACATTATGGAGATCTGCTAAGATTGTATTTTTAATCCGGGTAAATAAGTTTGCCATTCGATTTCTCTCCTTTATTATTTATTGGCACTGTACAACAGTAGGCTGCTGAGATGTTGGGGGCGTTTAGCAGCCATACAGTCATTAGGCCCATTTGTTTGGAAAACCTGTATTTTGATTTTAGTGTTTATTCAATTGAGACCATTGTTTTTCAAAATTAACGAACGGGTCGTTTTCTTCTTCTACGATAACCGCTTTAGGTTTATTCCAGTTTTTATAAACGACATACAGGACGTAAGCAGCGGCAACGCCTAATACAGCCGGGATATTTGAAGCTGAAGCCATTAATGCCATAAAACCAAGGATTCCCCAGCCGATTTTCAACAGAATTGAATCGGTCTTTAAGAATTGTTTGACGACAAGGTACAGGATTGCCAGGCTGATGACCATTGCAACCATTGGAGCGAGATTGTGCAGCAGTACAATCGCTGCAACTCCTCCGATTAAAAGCAAACCAAATTTTTTCATTTTTGCTGCCTCCTTTCTTGATTCCATCTTACCTTTTTTATGAACTTGCTATAACGAACCGGAAATGTATTTTCATCTCAGACTTGAGGCTTAGAATGGGTAGGACTTTATTCGGAACAGGGGAAAATGGTCAAAAAAAGGGCTAAGGAGATTCCCTAGCTCTTTTAAATGTCTTCTATAGATGGACAAATGTCCTTTTTCAGCGCCAGGCACCGATTACATTCGATTATTTCTTTGCTTTTTCAAGGGCGTTTGTGAATAGTTCGATGATATCTTCTGCGGCTTCAATTCCTACTGAAATTCGAACTAATCCCATGGTGATGCCGAGTTCCTCTTGTGCTTCAGGAGGGAGGGCACGGTGGGATGTTTTTAGTGGATGGGACACAGTTGTTTCAACACCAGCAAGTGTTGGAGCAAATTTCACCCATGACAGCTGGCGGAAAAATTCGAAGATGTCGACAGTATCAGCAACTTCTATCGTCACAATCGCTCCAAATCCTTCTTCTCCATTTTCAAAAGGATAATATACCTTTTTCACTAATTCGTTATCACGTAGTTTAAGAGCAAGCTTTCTTGCATTGGATGACTGTTCTCTCATGCGAAGAGCCAATGTTTTCAGTCCAACGCAGGTTAGCCATGCTTCAAACGGGCTGAGGATCGTCCCGAGATTTGTGACTTTTGCAGCCGCTTTCGCAATCAATTCTTCTTCCCCTACAACTACCCCTGCAGTAATATGGCTATGTCCGCCAATATATTTCGTTGCACTATGTACGACTAAATCGACACCTTTTGTGTATGGCTGGCAATGATAAGGGGAAGCAAAAGTATTGTCAACGAGCGTTACAAGCTGATGTTTTTTCGCAATGTCGACAATCGCCTCGATATTTTCGACACGGAGCATTGGATTCGTAATTGATTCCGTGTAAAGAAGCTTTGTATTGTCTTGAATTGCTTTTTCAATCTTTTGTATATCAGCAAATGATACGACCGTTACCTCAATGCCGAAATCGGCTAATTCCTCCTTAATCAAATGAAAACTACCACCGTAAAGGTCCTCTGCAGCAACAATGTGATCACCTGCTTTCACAACTGCCAATACTCCTGCTAAAATGGCTGCAAGGCCGGAAGATGCTGTGACACCAGCTGGCGCTCCTTCCAATTTAGCAACGGCTAATCCTAATTCATCCGTATTCGGATTTCCTACACGGCTATAAAGATAGCTGCCGTTTCCTTCATAAAATGCTTCTACTTCATCTAAATCATCAAAAGTAAATGCTGATGATTGATAAATGGGTGTTACTTTACTTTTAATCACGCGATCCTGTTGTTTTCCTGTGTGAACTAGCATAGTTTCAAATTTCATTTTTACGTCTGCCTTTCCCGGTGATTAGGCACTGCAAATGGACATTTGTCTTTTTGTGGTGCCTGGCACCGATTACCAAGTCTGTTAGAATATTAGAAGTCTGACCTTTATCCTAGGTTAGACTAACCTTATAGGCTTTATTTTAACGCAAAATTTCGACTTGCACCACTATAAATTCGACAAAACTGATAGGAATTAACTTATTTAATCTCCCCTATACGTACACTTGTCCTTCTTCGGTGCCAGGCACCGCATTATTTGCTTCGGTCAAATACACCTCTTGTTCGAATGCCTGCATCGCTGATGATAAGGTCTGCTGTTATGTTGATTTTCGCCTCACGAAAGGATGTGTCCCAATTGTCTTTGATTTTTTTAAACTGCTGATGATCCTGCCTGTTCACTACCTCACCGAAGCCAAATATATCTACTCCATAATCTTTTTGCACAGTCTTGATCGTCTCTGCAATTTTTTCTTTTATATACTGTTCTGTTAATTCTTCTATTTTTTGATAAGAATCTGGTTTATCGAGCGGATATTCGCAGTTACTACCCATGAGGTAGCCGTGCATGGACAAGTCCATTTGAATTTCCGGTATGCCATTTTTCATCTTTCCCTTTAGCTTGGTTACAGATTCAATGATTTTCACCGATGCATAGTTCTTCTTTTCACATGGAACAGATAAAGTTGTGTTCACCAATTCATTCTGTGTCCATAAATAATTCCGCGAGTCTTCTTCTGAAAGAAAACCCAATAATTTCTCATTCTTAAATACTGCCAAGGAGTTAATGTCGATACCGGCGTCTGGTTCAGCTTTTTTCATATTATCAACTGATCGTCCCTTTTTGCCATCCTCCCTCGCCTTTACTACGGTTATTACCGGCTGGCGCCCTGGTGATGTAATCGCCTCAATTACATCATTTAGTCGTACATTCGGTGATAATCCCCAATTCTCAAACGCCTGTTGCAATTGCGAGTCCAATTTTATCGCTGAATCTTTTTGCAAAATAGAAGGTACAGTTAAGATGTTCTTTGCTTCACCCTCTCTTGCAATAACAACGTTGATATCATCGCGAATCTCTTTATTTCTTTCAAGATAATCGAGAAAATCAAGCATCCCCTCACTGGCAATTTCCTCGCTAATAACCAATGTTTTCATATGAGAATAAACGATTTCCTTCGAAAAAGCCGTATTCATTCTTTGACTTAATTCCGCGAGGGTATTGCCTTCAAGAGAATACATCGCAGTCGGGGAATTTCCTTGCGCTGTTTGTTGACTTAATTCCGACGCGTTATTCACTAACACAGATAATTTAAATTTTCCTGTTTTCCCTTTATCGACAGCCATTCAAGTTGCAAGGGCAATCTTCGATAATTCCCTCTGATCCCAACAACCTGCCAAAACAAAAGACAATACGATAATCAGGAATAATTTTCGCTTCATCCATTACTCCCCCCTGAAATATCCGGTGGGCTCGGAGACCCTTGTTCCTGATGTTTTTCCGGTTTGGGAGAGCGCAGATAGCTTGGCCTCTTATTCATTGCCCAATAAGGAAAACGGACAAAGATGTCCTTTAAGTTTGCTATATTAAAAGGCGCCACAGGGGCCAAATACGGCACCCCAAATGAGCGGAGCGAGGCTAAATGGGCCACCATACCGATTAACCCCAGCAGCACCCCATACAATCCAAGGAACGAAGCAACGAAAACTAGGATAAACCGCATCATCCTT
>CALGSR010000214.1 GCA_937902115.1 uncultured Bacillus sp.
ACCAGTTACAACACATTTACGTGGCATTTAATTTCCCTCCTTACTGCTAAAACTGAAACGATCAAATTGTATCAGTTACAAGTACTATCAGATTTTAGTCAATCTGGAATAATGGGAAAAACAGCATAAACCGCGTTTTTCGTCCATTAAAAGATACTTTAATAATTTATCACACAACCACCACGATTGCAATACTAACCTTTCAAGAATAAATACTTGACAATTGAAAAGCGGAAGTCGCTTGCTCAGGGACTCACGTCTAGACAAGCCACTGGCAGAAGGCATTCTTTGCCTTCAGAAGTGATTGACTTACGACCTCGAGTAGCTAGGCGGTGGAGCTGGATAATAAGAAATGCGGAACCGCCTTGCTCAGCTGCGACAAGCTTAAGACGAGCCGAGAATGAGGTTGCCCTTTAACCTCATACTCGGATTGGCTTACGACCTCGAGCAGCTAGGCGGTGGAGCTGGACAATAAGAAAAGCGGAACCGCCTTGTCTTAACCTTCTCCCAAAAGTTACGAAAATAAGCAGTAAACAGGAATTGCTTTTAAATTGAAAGGCGATATAGTAAAATGGCAGTAGTCAAGGAGCAAATTCCAAAGGGGGATTCATTATGTCCATTGAACTAAAAACAAATTACGGTCAAATCGATATTTCCAATGATGTTGTTGCTACCATTGCAGGTGGAGCTGCTGTAGATTGTTACGGAATTGTCGGGATGGCCTCAAAAAATCAAATTAAAGATGGTTTAACCGAAATCCTGCGTAAGGAAAACTTTACTCGCGGGGTTATCGTACGTCAAGAAAATGATCAGGTACATATTGACATGTATATTATTGTAAGCTATGGAACAAAAATCTCGGAAATAGCCCATAATGTACAATCAAAAGTAAGATATACATTGGACCAAACAGTTGGACTTGCCGTTGACACAGTAAATATATTTGTTCAAGGTGTTCGCGTTGCGAATCCGTGATGGGGAGGGATTTTTGTGTCAATTACAATGTTAGATGGAAAACGTTTGGCGGAAATGATTATACAAGGAGCCAACCACTTAGCTGTAAATGCAAAATATGTTGATGCTTTAAACGTTTTCCCTGTTCCAGACGGAGATACTGGAACGAATATGAGCTTATCGATGACTTCCGGGGCTAAAGAAGTAAAACAAAACGTTCAGGAGCATATCGGCAAAGTGGGTTCTGCCCTTTCAAAAGGATTGCTAATGGGAGCACGAGGGAATTCCGGTGTTATCCTCTCGCAACTATTTCGCGGTTTTTCAAAAGCAATTGAACAAAAATCAGTTATTAATGGGATTGATTTTGCTCATGCTTTTGAGGCAGGTGTCGAATCCGCTTATAAAGCGGTGATGAAGCCGGTCGAAGGAACCATATTAACGGTAGCAAAAGATGCGGCTAAAAAAGCTGTTCAAGCCGCTGCAAAGCATGAGGATATGATATATATTATGGGCGAGGTCGTGAAGGAAGCAAAAGCCTCATTAGACCGGACCCCTGAACTGTTGCCTGTATTAAAAGAGGTTGGCGTGGTGGACAGCGGCGGGCAAGGGCTTGTTTTCATTTACGAAGGTTTCCTTGCTGAGCTTAAAGGAGAAAAACTATCGGATGTACCGGAAATAATGCCGACAATGGATGAACTTGTAAGCGCTGAACATCATCGGAATATTCAGGGACATATTCATACAGAAGATATTGTTTATGGCTATTGTACCGAATTCTTGGTTCGGCTTGATAAGAAGAAGTCTTTCTCTGAAGATACCTTCCGCCGGGAGTTAAGCCAATATGGCGACTCCTTGCTTGTTATTTCTGATGATGATGTCGTGAAAATTCATATCCATTCGGAAGAGCCGGGGAATGTATTGAATTACGGACAGTCATATGGCAGCTTAATCAAAATGAAAATTGAGAATATGCGTGAACAGCATTCTATAATTGTTGGCGAAAAGCATTCAGCTCTAAAAGAAACAATGCCGGAGTTACCTAAGGAAAAACAAAAAGTTGGAATTGTTGCCGTTTCCATGGGAAGCGGAATTGCTGAGCTTTTTAAAAGCATCGGTGCGGGCGTGGTAATTGAAGGCGGCCAGACGATGAACCCAAGCACGGAGGATATCGTCAAGGCGATAAACTCGGTTCATGCAGAAACGGTTATTATTTTACCAAACAATAAAAACATCATTATGGCAGCAAAACAAGCCGCAGAAGTTAGTGCTGAAAATGTTGTCGTGATTCCATCAAGAACCGTTCCTCAAGGGATAGCTGCGTTACTTGCCTATAATCCGAGCAATGATATCGATTCGATCCAGAAGCATATGACAGATGCTTTGGCCACTGTGAAAACTGGGCAGATCACCTTTGCGGTCAGGGATACCACGATTGATGGACTTTCAATAGAGAAAGATGACTACATGGGAATTTTAGAAGGAAAAATAGTCGTGAAAGATAAAGATAGATCAAAAACAGCAAGAGAACTCCTTGAGCAGATGATTGATGAGGATTCAGAAATAGTCACTGTCTTTAAAGGTGAGGATGCGTCAGTTGAGGATGTTGAGCGGATTGTCAGCCTTCTGGAAGATACATATCGTCAGGTAGAAGTAGAAGTGCAAAATGGAAATCAGCCATTATATCCTTTTATATTCTCAGTAGAATAAAAAAACTTTAAATTGGATTTGAACACTTTTGATCTATTGTAACAACATGTATGTTGCTCTATAATCGATCATTTGTGTTCAAATCCATTTTTTATTATGGTTCTTTTCTCAGACATTGTTGCTTTTAATTTTGGCTGTGTTAAAGGTCAATGTTGATTTTTATGTACCTTGTAGATTGAAGCGGAAGGCACGAAGACTCCCGCTCAGGCAAAAGATAGACGAGACCCCGCAGACACGAAGTGGCGAGGAGGCTTGGCGGTCGCCCTAAGGTGCGCGAAGTGCCTGCAAC